>NZ_JADBGG010000027.1 GCF_014873765.1 Desulfomicrobium macestii
TTTGTCGAGATGAGGAGCGAGACCGGCGAAGAATTCGTCGGAGCGCAGATTACCGTAGAGCGGTGTTAATCATGAATAAATCAACGGGCTGTTAGGACTTTCAACGTCCTGGACGACTTCAGCCGTGAGTGTTTGGCGATCGAAGTCGATACTAACTTGCCCGCAGCAAGGATTTTACGGGTTTTGGATCGCATAGTGGCATGGCGCGGGTTGCCTGCCAAGTTGAGAATGGACAACGGGCCGGAGCTGATTTCCGTGCTGCTGGCCGACTGGGCTGAAAAAAACGGCGTGGCATTGGAATTCATCCAGCCAGGCAAGCCCACACAGAATTCGTACATTGAGCGATTCAACAAGACCTACCGGGAAGAGGTCCTGGACTTCTACCTGTTCAAGTCCCTCACGGAAGTGAAGGAAATTACGGAGAATTGGCTGAGGCAGTACAACGAGGAGCGGCCCCACGAGTCTCTTGGCCATTTGCCCCCGGCAGAGTTCCTCATGAAAAATTCACCCAAGGAAGTCTCTACTTTTGGATGGCACTAACTTGGGGAGGTTTACACTACGGTCTAAACAGACTGCACCTCCAGTTCTCCTTCTGGGCAAGCCTAGTGAAAAATAAAAAATTAATTCTTCATGTAATTATTTTGATTGATGTTAACATTAAGTGTTGTTCTGGTCGTAGTTTTGCGTATTCTAGCAATCCTCCCTAGCGTCCTCCTTAGAATCCAACTCAGCAACCGCATCCTTGGTGGCGTGGTAGCCCTTGGCCATCAGATATTTTCGCAAGATCAGGCGCTCCTCTGGCGTCACCTTGAGTTCTGGGTGAAGCCGTATGCGGTCGTCTTCCACTTCGTACGGATATTGCCGGAGTATCCGCCTAACCGTAGCCACCTCCTCGGGGTCAATCGGATTCTTTGGAGGCCTCACCTTGGAAAAGTCATAGACCATCGTGCGCATGGAATCTTTGGGCTTTTGCGCCGGTTCTGTGTTTGCCGGTAATGTACTCATCTTTTTCGCGTAAACCTTGCCCACGCTCAGTCCGTCTATATCGACCCAGTCCATGTGCGGAAAATCGGGCGGGAGGTGCCCATGTTCGGCGGCGGTGTGGGCCACGGTGTAGCCGTCGAAATCCGCCAGGTCCCATTTGTTGAAATCAGGGGGGAGGGAGCCGTGCATGGCCGCTTCATGGGCCACGGTCCATCCGTCCGCGTCGCGGATCTCCCAGCGGGTGAAGTCAGGAGGCAAGTGTCCGGTTCTGGCGGCCTCGTGGGCCACGCTCCAACCGTCTGGATTTTTCAGGTCCCACTGGTCGAAGCCTTGGGCCAGACGGCCTTCGCACGCCAGATCGTGATAATCGGTATCCATTGCTGCTCTCTCCTGTTATCGACATTTGGGTCTTTTCAAGAACGTTTCAAGAATCAGGGAGCCTTCTTCCTGCAAGTTGTTCAGGTCGGGGGCCATAAAACTTGTGCACCCTTCCAGGCCGACGAACTCGCCTCGGTACATCTTCTTTTTCGGATCGTATCCCATTGCAAGCACGTTGCCGCCAGGAAAGGCTGCAAGCCAGAAGAGCCCATCCCTTGGCTGGAGCCATTCGATCATCATGCCCGACATCCCAACCCCGGCAACCCGGACGCCTCCATCAATCATGGCGTCATAACGCTCGTGGTGATGGCCGTGAATTTGAATTCTGGCTTTGAGGGCGCGGGCCACGTCACCCAGAATCCGGTAGCCGAGCTTGTGGGACTCTGGAGCCTCGTGGGCCACAAAGACATCAACCCGGGTCTTGCTGGCAAGGCGGGCCATCAGCGCAAGATCTTCCGGGAAGATGGATGTGTGATCCTGCGGTGCGAGCTTTTTGTCTTTTCGGATCATTGCCAGACTCTGGCGCGTGTCTTGGGGGCGGACGTGGGCCAGGTCACTCAAGGTCGTCTGGCGGTCCACACCCAGGACATTGGACCGGAAGGTGCCTCCGAGCCCGGCGATGCGTAGGCCATCAATCTCCACCACACGGCAATGCAGGTTTCTGTCGGCCATGGCGGCGTGGCGCGTCAGGTATTCGGCATCGTCGCTGTCATGGTTGCCGAATATCCACCACGTCTTTTCAGCGATCTCCGGGCCGAGGATGGACGCCAAATCGTCAAGCGGTTCCTGGTCGCCCAATAGGATAACCGCCGTGGTTCCGGCCGCAGCTTCCAGCATGGGTTCAAAGTCACCGTGACAATCTCCGGCGAAGAGTATCATGCCCGCTCTCCCAGACCTTGACCCAGCCAGAAAAAACCTTCGGCTGTTCTTGCCATTCCGATGCCCTCGACGCGAATCCCGCCTGCGATAGTGGCGCTGTAGCGCTCGTGGTGGTGCCCATGAATGAGCATCTTGACGCCCATGGCGCGGGCGAGGTCGCCGAGGAGTGGAAAGCCGAGAACATGGCTCTCCGGAGCCTCGTGCGTGGCCAGCACATCGACCTGTCCCTTGAGCGCCAACAATGCCTTTATGTCGTCGGGAAAAATACTCGTAAAGTCAGCCGGGTATGCCCGACCACCTCGCCGCAGTTTGATCCATGCCTCCCGGGTGTCCTGGGGGCAGTCAAGATCCACCTCGTCCAGGCGCGTGGTCTGGTCAATTTCGAACTTCTTTGCGCGGAACACCCCGCCTAGGCCCGCAATCCGAACGCCCTCAATCTCGATCATCTGGCAGTGCAGGTTCCGGTCGGCCATGGATTTGTGGTTTTCAAAGTAGTTCAAATAGTCGCTGTCGTGGTTCCCGAATATCCACCATGCCTTCTGGGCCAAGCCAGGCCCTAGTTCCACTGTCAGGTCGCTCAGTGGTTCCTGGTCGCCCAGCAAAATGACTGCCGAGGCCTCGCTGGCCTCCTCGATGAGGGGGACGAAATCCCCATGCGCATCCCCCGCAAACAGAATCATATCTTCCGAGCCTCCTCGATGACTAAATTTCTGAATTTCTCTGGCAAGTCGCCAGGCGTGACGAGGTCAACAGGAATGCCCAAAAGCTCTTCCAAGTCGATCTGTAGCCCTCCGAGATCAAACAGCGATGCCCCGGGTAGGAGGTCAACGAGGATGTCGAGGTCGCTGCCCTCGTGGTCCTCTCCCCGCAAAACAGAGCCAAAGACACGGGCGTTGCAGGCCTTCCGTGCATTGACGGTCTTGAGAACGGCGTCCCGGTGTGTTCGAAGAGCCTCAGATGGCTTCACATGCCCCCGCAGTCTTTGAAATTTGGCCCCCAGGAATCCCGCTCTGGGTCCTGCACCCATCTCCACCATTCCTGATAGCACAGGGCATCAAAGGGGTTCTCAAGGTTCTTTTCATAGCCCGCGATCTTGCGCAGATTCTTCAGGACATCCGGATCATCGAGGGCGGCCTGGCGCAGTTCGTCCCAATCTTTCTGGTCCCCCCTGGTGATACAGGAATCGATGCCCGCCGGGGTCCACGCTTCATGATTCAAGTGCCTGTGCTTCATTTCGTCTTTTTTCCCATCTCCGCTCCCACGCTCTATAAGAGCGCCCAGGCCCAACCAATTTCCATTTTTTAAGATTAGGCAGGGAATCTTTAAGACCTACAAGGTATTCAGTTTGTGGGTTCAATGTCGCCTTGAGGACAGATCGAAGCCTTTTGTGCCGTGCATGCTCCAGAATTGCACCTAGGATGGCCCGCACTCGTGGCGGGTAGTGCAGGGCGTACTCAACGAGTTTTTCGACTTTCTCTTTCTCAAACCGCTTTATGATCCACAAGAGCCGATTCACCGCGTCATCTGGTGACGCATCAGCGATGTGTTTAATATTTTTTATTGCGTCGAGAATCATGAGCAATAAATAATCAGCGTCGTCAGGAATTTCTTTCAATGTTGAGCGCACAAATCTGACATTGAGGTATTTAAGCTTTCTCTTGTGGTGCCAAGTCGGATGCGCAACTTCAATAACAAAGGGCACCTGTGTTGAAATCCCGAGGGCATTGTGCGCGTCGTGCCCGGCTCTATATACATTCCCAAGCGACCTGATCAATTCTCCTTCACCGACCCCTAGCGCTCCATACTTACACCAGCGCGGCCTGTAGAACGTCCCTCGATACGCCCGCTCGATCTCTTCATGCTCCACCAGCCGCGCCAGCGCTCGGGCGAGCGCCCTACGCCTGGTGACTGCCAGCTCTCCGAAGACGTCGTAGCCGAAGATTTTTCCTTCCGGGATTTCTGCTACTCGCTGTCTTACGACCTCGATGACGCTTTGCTTTTTCACAATACCGCCCCTGTAACCTGCCTTTCAGCGTTCTCTCGTCGTACCGAAGCCTCAAAAAATGGCGCGACGGTACTACGAACCCAGCTCAACCCACCAATTCCCCCCAAGGCCTTCCCCGCTCAAGGCTTGCCATGCGCAGCCCTGGTCTTCGCCTTTGGTATGCAAGTGGAAATGCCCAAAGAACCATTGTCTAGGGCGGGCCTCATCCAAAATCACATCCAGAAGGGCGACAGTGGGGTCTTCCAGTCTGGATTGGTCAATCTTGTTCTTCGGGAGCTGCCGCAAGAACGCCGAGGGGGCCGTGTGCGAAATGACGATGTCCACGCGCCCGCCGCGGGCCTGTACCTGCGCCCTTGCGTGCTCCAGATCCGTCTGCGTGGGGACTTCCCCGGCCCACCAGGAATCGCCTTCGGTGCGATCCTCCTTGTCGGTCGACATGGCCCCACCAAAGAAGATGGCGGTTCTGCCGTCGGGTAAGTTAATGACTGAGCCCCTTGGCATGTAGAAACAGCCGGGAACCGGGATTTCCAGGGGCTGCCCTGGGGCCGCCTTCATGCGCTCTTGCAGGTCGGCATGGTTTTCGTGGTTGCCGTCCGCCCAAAAAATTTTAGTGCCCTGCAGCTTGATGGCGTACTGATCGAAAAAGTGATTCCTGCCGATCCGCTCGACCAAGTGGCGATGTGGCCACCAGCCGAAGTCGCCGCATTGCAATATGATTTCGGGCCGCTTCTTGTTGATGAATCTGTTGAGCGCTCGAAAATCTGCGTGTATGTCGCCCATGACGATGATTTTCATATTACGATTTATTTTTTTAGTAATTTCAAATATCCGAAATAGTGGGCATGATATGCATCGTGCAGTTTATTCATATCTTCTTGTATTTTTATATGATAATTCCCTTCTATCATATTTTTAATATTATCAATGCAGTACTCAATAGCAGTATTCAATATTTCAATTTCTTGATGCAATTTATCTAGTTCAAGCCTTGGATTTATATAAAGACTTAACAACGAATTGAGTCTCCAATAAACTCCGCCGAGTTCGGTTCCACCGGGATTATCCCTAATTTTTGGGTACAAAATACGCAACGACTGCTCAATCATATCTGCAGCTTCGCTTGTTTTCATAGCCTCCATAACAATACCTCCAATAACAATAACCCATCAAAAACACTGCCCACTCCGTCCAATTACACGTTAACGTAATATATTACGATGGGCTAGTCAATAAATTTCCGTTATTCTTACACCAAACATTCAGGATGGTGGTAAGATTATGTCGATTTACGATGTTCGAGCCGAAACAAAAGGGATCACAAGCAATGTTAAAAAAATTATGGAAGACAAAGCAGTGTCAATTGTGACGCTTTCAAATGAGACAAAGTTGTCAACAAAAATTATTGAGAGGGCGCGTACAGATAAAATTAAACTGTGCAAACTTGAAACACTTGCCATAATCGCAAAAGGACTAAAGGT
Source organism: Desulfomicrobium macestii (assembly GCF_014873765.1). Classification (NCBI taxonomy): domain Bacteria; kingdom Pseudomonadati; phylum Thermodesulfobacteriota; class Desulfovibrionia; order Desulfovibrionales; family Desulfomicrobiaceae; genus Desulfomicrobium; species Desulfomicrobium macestii. Next base: position 5,725 of record NZ_JADBGG010000027.1, read on the forward strand.
AAAAGTAAAGGATCTATTTAGCGAATAAAAATAAGATAAATAGAATTGAATATACAAGATGTAAATAAAATTAAAATATTAAATTCTTAAATTTTGTACACAATAAATTATATTTATGAAGTTGTTTAGCTGGCAGGAGGTGTTGATTCAATCAGCGCTTTGAGTCTGCAATCCAGAGTTTCTTGCGTCTCGGATGATATCAGTGAGTCTCGTGCTAACCATGTCGACTATTTGTTCTGCAGCCAGTCTATTAGTGTTAATTTGCCGTAAATCTCTTTTTAATATCTCCAATTCTAATTTAAGATTCTCTGCTGCATGGAGACGACCAACTGCTCTGTCAATATTTCCCCATGCACCATCCATTTCTCTAGCTATATCAATATAGTGCCATAAAGAATCGACATTGCCATGCCCAGTTTTTTTTCTAACTCGTTCAAGAATTGTTCTATAATCCTGCTCATTCACCATGTTACCGTGATGATTTTCCCACTGTTTAAGATGTGACAGCACTTCGTAAGTTATAAATCGATGTCTAAACATCGAAAAGCATGCTTGTTTATCTTTGTATCCAGCTAACCGTGAAAGTTTTTCAAAGTCTTTTTCTAGACCAGTTTTTCCGATATTAGCGCCACATTTTCCAGGCTCAGTGCTTAAAAACATAGAGTTTTGCTCTTTATATTCAGAAAATTTTCCTTTACAAACTTCTATCCACCTTTTTCTTGCAGATAAATACCTCAAAACTACTCGACCATCTTTGAGGGTTATTGGAAAAGAGCGGTAGGGGGCAATTCGTTTGCGTCTTTTTAAAGTCGGTAAAGTTAATATTTGTTTTGCAACAGCCTGTTGGTTCTCTTTGACAGGCATGCGTATTAACTCTTCAGGGCGCAAGCCCGTGCGTTTCAGCATCCAAATCATGAAAATACGTCGCTCATATAAATAGTTTAGTAATTCTTGATGAAATACAGTATCATTTTTAAAGCGGCGAAGAGCCGGCTCCGGATAAGCTGAGGGGTCTCCAAGGCGATCAATTACATCTTCAATATCTTCAATAACCCGTAATCCTATCGGTATTTTTGGCTCTGTACTGTGGGCTTCAGGAGCACATCTATGGCTCCAATAATAACGGCCATTGTGAGGGTTCTTTTTTTTCTCACAAACAACGGAAGGAGAATCTTTTCGTTCACCTAAAAGAGGTTTCGATCCATGATGGAGATTATTTGAATACCAATTTAAGAAATCTAAACATCTTTGTAGAATTCGTCTAACCGTATTGTCGTTACGAACTCGCTGATGCTTGTCCGTCACTTGAGATTTTGAGCGAAGTTGGTCGACAAAAGCATATACGTCGCCATCATCTATTTGATTGAAACCCTTTCCTGCCCGAGCGCAGTAACGAATTAATTCTGATAATTCGCTAGCGTAAGTTACAGCTGAGTTGCCTGTCCAAAGATAGCTATTGTCGATCAAATACATGTTAATTGGCAAGCAAGGCCTTCCATTTGGCCAGCAAACATATGCAATACTATTTATTTTTTGATAATAAATAAATTTTTTTTCTTTAGTTTTAGAAATACAATCAGATATAAATACGTCATTTAATCTAGTGTAAAGTTTATAATTTCTATTCATGTATTTTTAATTTTATAACTTTGCTTTGTGACATGTTTGGCGTAAATAAATCGCCAAAGAGTTCGTCATGGTTTGTAATGAGGTTTTTAAGTCGATGCTTTGTCGAATCATCAATGGTATGGCTTTTTGAAAGCCCGAAGACTTCTTTTAAAATCCATAAATACGCTTTCGTCTGCGCCATCATTGTTCTTTGCAATGCTGAAAGTTCTTGCTGAGCACGGTTTAGCTTTTCAGCCATAATTAATTCGCGAGATTTTTTGTTTCTTGCTAGTGCCTCTTTTTTGGCTAAGTCCTTCACTTCATTCCTTAGCCAATCTATATATTTCCATCCGGTCTCGCCATTAGGGGTATAGTGATCTGAAAAAAGAATATCTGAATATTTAAAAAGTGTATTTCGAGACCCGAGTCTGCATATGCCTATTTCTGGTAAATCAAGTGACGCAAGAGCAACGGAGGAATTACATGCTGTAGTCAGTGCTTTTGGAGCTGTTTTGATAGATTTTATAGCTTGTTTAAGAGCCTCGTGCCTCGCAAAAACACTGGATCTGCATTTTTCTTCTGTGAGCCTTACTTTTTTCATAACTTATTTCCTATATAAGTTGAACGAAATGCCACACATATTTTTTGTCGTCCTTGGTTATCAGTAATCGAGTATGGCTCCAGAACGAACTCCCCGCTTTCACGTAGCGTTTGTACGTATGTCTCCCATGATCGTTCTGAAATAAGCTCTAGCTGATCCACAGAAAAATGTTTGAGAACTTTTTCGTAAAGTTCATTAAGACCAATTTCTTCTACACCTTGAGCGCGTGATTTGTCATAATGCCTTAGTCTGTCTGCTGCATATTCTCCTTCAAGCTTTGTAAATTCGACTCCAGGAAATTCACGTTCTATGTATGCGTACAAATGTTGAATATCTGTGTGTCCAGCAATTTCACGTGCTGCATCTAAAACGTCAAATCGACCTGACCAAAAAAGTAATAACAAAAACCACTTTCGCATTTCATGTATGCGAATGTACCACCTGCGTCCATAATTGTCTGGCTGAAGATTGACGTGATCGCAAAAAGCATCAAGACAATAATCAAGTTCTTGAGTGCGGGGGATAGTGCAATGTCCAAAAGTGTCAAACCTCGGTAGGTAAAATAGTCTACTTTTTTTGTATTCATCAAGTTCATTGAATATTTTTACAAGGCCATCTCCAAGTCTTTGCATTTGAGATATGGCTTTCGCTGTGATCGTCGGTATAGGTTTTCCTCCTGTGCCGGCCCGATATTCTCGAACAGTACGTTTTGCTAGATCGGATTCGATCCAGTAGGGGCCTGTGCCAAGCAGGCAGTTGCGAGGGAGTTGTGCTATTTCTGTTTCACGGGATGGTTTAGTCATTCCTATAACGACTATGACCGCACCTGCCCAAATTTTTAGTGCGTGATGGATTGTCGGTACTGTTGAAAGAAAACCAGATGGTTTTTTCTTACCTCCCCACAAAAGATTAGTGAAAGTAATGCCTGACTTTTTAAGATTATGCGACATCTGTATTTGCTGAATAATTTCATATACACTATCTAAGTAAGATGAAGATTTATCTTCTGCACTTTCCTTTATTTTTTTTACTTCCGTCAGTTTTTCTGCAAAAGTAAGATAATAATCTACTAACTCATCTCCATAGCGATGGATCCACCGAAGAGATTCGTTTAAATATCTTAATCCCGTATCAATAGGTATAAATGGTGTTGGAGTAAATGTCTTTCCATGATTGAGGCCAATTTTTCTAGCTTCAACAAGGTTAAGTGTTGAAGGATCAGGAATCACATCAGGAAGATGCCTGTAGAGAGTAAACAATGATTTTAAAGTACAGTATAGATGGTTTGTCGAACTATGTGATGCTGGTTGATTTAAAGCCATATCAATCGTAAGTGTTTTATGGCTAGGGTATTCGGTTGTTTGTCCCCCTGCAATTAATAATTTTTGAGGATGGTGGAGGTCAGGTTCAAATTGTCTCAAAACTGCATTAAGACTTGAAGATGCTCCTGCAAGTTTTTTGGGAGGCAAGGAAATGAGTCCGGCTATAAAAACGCGAGACAGCATCTTCTTTCCGGTTGCGTTTGATACAGTATAGGCCTTTTGCGACTGTAGCCATCTCACCATCTCAATAAGCATATTTGCTGGAAGTTTTCCGGGATTTTCAAGAATTTCAGGAGGGCATTTAGATCCAAAGACTCCTTGATGGATTGAATCGATGATTCGCTCAGCCATAAGAAGAGCCTTTGTCCAACCATCTTGGCCGAGTGCTGTAAAAAGCTGCCTCATTCCATCTTGGTCAAGAAGAGCAAAGGCGTATTTATTTCCCAAATAGCGGTCGTTGCGTAGTGATATCCATGAACAAAGTAGTATAAGGTTACAGCAGAATACTTTCCATGTAGATACGGCTGGGGGAGTACCATCGCCCATTCCTTCTCGATATAAAAATGCAGCACGTCGACAAGATTCAAGCATTACGCGATTATCGGTATCAGTCAGATGGCTTCCGTTTGGCAAAATTTGATCCCAATTAATATCAACGGTTCCAGTCCAAGTCATATTTTTAACAAGTCTAGTTTTTTTGCCACTATAAGTATTCCATACTGGTGAATTCCAGTCATTTAAAAGCCAAGCAGCTTGATAATTACCCTCGAAAGGTTTCATCATTTTAGCGCAGCTTGCTATTCGTTTAAAAATCTCATCGCGATCGGCTTTGTTAAGAGAAAGGTTATTCTCCGGCATTATATTGTCTAGCGATGAAGATAAATTTTTATCCATAGTCAGCTCCAAGAGGAAGATATTCGCAACTTTCTAAATTTTTTAACTAAAACAGGGAGTATTTTAATAGCTGATTCGTGAGATCTCCGCAGTTTAGAAATTTCGAGGCTTTCTTTTAACGCTTCACCGATTATCTCGCTTTCTGCCGCGTGTCTTAATAATTTTGACAAATCAACAAAATGTTTTGGTGAGAGACCTGTATTTTTTTCTATAGTACACATAGATTTAAAAGAAATTTTTTCACGTGTAATTTGATCGAATGCATAAAGGAGAGCGAGAGCGTTGCAAGAAGTATTTAGAGTAAGTATAGAGTTAGAATTAATCTGAGAATTGTTATATAGAAACGTATTGAAACGTTGGTGGAGACTCTCACCTATAGGAGAGTGTCCACAAGGGTTTTCTTCTAATATTTGAGCTAAAAATGACATAAGCTCGTCGTAGTCATGCATATCAGTTACATCAACAAGATAGTCCTCACTTGAGGCTGCGAGTGCAATCAGAGTATTCTGAAATCTTCGAATAATTCGTTCATTCCAGAGTCGAATCAGTGGTTTTGGTATATAATGTTCCATCACTACATTGTAGCTGTTTCCGAGTTTTCTGGAGACTTTATGGATCGAACCAGAAGAAAACCACTCCAAAACTCCTTGTGTCGAGCGAATTTTTGAAAATGAAAGGGTCCCTTTTTTTAATCCGCTTGCAGAAAGCTCTGGGTATAGCTGTGCCAATGTTTGTTTGTTGTCAGCAATTAGAAGAGATGATCTAATAATAGGATGGCCTAATATATTCCAAGCGCCGCCACTATATCCGATAAAAAGGTATTTCCAATGTTTTGAGTTTCCTCTGCGTAGAAGTTGGCGTACAATTTCAGTGCTTCTTATAACGTGTTTAATTATTCTTTGGGCTCGGCGCGATAATACTGCGTATTTTCTGGATTGAGTCCGGGGCTTGTCTACAGAAAAAATTAACTGAGATTTGTTGTCAGTGAACAACAAGAACGACTTGCCTCTTGAATTCAGAAGACGAGCTTCTGCCAATGACTCAGGATTTAAATTGGGATGTTCTTGAATTAAGATAGCCAAGGCAACGGCCATGTCGAGGGGTGTTAAAATGCCTAAGAAACGGGCAAACAAAGTTCTTCTATCAGTCTTTAATATCTGATTAGCACGTAACGAAGTTGTCTTAATGATATCGGCGATTGGTGTGTGTTTTTCTGTATGTAGAAAGCGATCCATGAAAGCTTTATTTGTTTGAAGTCGTTTTGTAAAAAAACAACTTTCATCTTTATCTTTTTTGAGAATATATTCAAGAATCTTCAAAGCCCAAGCGCTACTGTCTGGAACACGAGGGTCAGTTACTCTTCTATAAGTTGTAGAGCGGATACTATAGTCGCAATCAACTTTGCGTCTCCAATTCACCATGCGAACTCTGTCAAAGAATTCGTCCTCTGGTACTCTTCGTAGCAATTTTCGCCCTTGGCGATAATCTTTTGTCAAGCGAAGCCAATAATCATCAGTCACTTGTTTCAAAAGTTTATTTCTAGAATGAAGCGTGTCTTCGATTTCTCTAAGATATTCTAGGTCGTTTCGCCAAAAAATTGGGCCAGCAATAGTTTTATTGATTGGATGGCGCTCAGAATCAGTTTCTTTTACAGGTTCTTCTCCCATAAGTTCGGAATTGCGAGGAGATGTTGTTGGGATGGTTTCCTGTCGAAATTTGTTTGTTGGAACGACCAGCCCAATTGGCAAAAGCCCTTCGTTGATCAAATCTTTCAGCCAAGGAACAACAAAATTGTCCCATTGTGAAACCCGTGTCACGATTGAAGCTTTAATTGTGTCACTACTTAAATACCAAGCGTACCAATCTAAAATTAACACTTGCCATTCGTTAAAGTTCTGTGGAAAAAAATTTATTGAACGTATTTGTAGATATTTTCCTAGACGCGATAATGTTGCTTGTAAGTATGCACGTTGAGTTGCGTATTTTTTTGGTAATAAAAATTTTTTTGTAGGTAAGATAATTTTATTTACATCGTTACGAAATAAAATCATTAAATTTGAAAGGTTTAGTTGATGGGGCTTGCGACGTTTCGGATCATCAAGTAGAGCCGTGAGAGTAGTTTCTGTGATATCAAAAATCAATGTGTAGACTCCTTGCCCCTGGGATTAGCTTTAGACACGGCAGCGTTCTTTTTTTATTTATATTTGTTCATTATTTCAATAATGATTTTATAAATAATTTCAAGGAATATTATGATGTTATGTTGCTATGAACAAGCCAGTAGCTCGATAAAAACCGGCATTCCGGTCTGCTTGTGGTTCCTGACAAAAAACAAAGGAACCGACACCAAACGCGGGTTCCGCGACCGCCGCAAACACACCCTGTTCATAGACGCCCGCAAACTCGGTACCCTCATCGACCGCGTCCACCGCGAACTGACCGACGTCGATATGGAGAAAATCGCCGGCACCTATCACCGCTGGCGAGGAGACAACGGCGCAACCGAATACGAAGACATCGCCGGTTTCTGTAAATCCGCCACAACCGCCGATATTGCCGCGCATGGTTTTGTGTTGACGCCGGGGCGTTATGTTGGGGCTGAGGTAGTTGAAGATGATGGGGAGCCTTTTGAGGAGAAGATGACGCGGTTGGTGGCGGAATTGAAGGGACAGTTCGAGGAATCTGCGCGGTTGGAGTTGGCTATTAAGGCGAATTTGAAGGGGTTGGGCTATGGCGGGTGAAGAAATCACCATCGGTACGCTTCTCGACGAAACGGGTGGAAGCATTAAGACGGGGCCGTTCGGAACGAAGCTCAAAGCCTCGGAATACACTGCCACTGGCGTTCCTGTGATTTCAGTGGGAGAAGTCGGCTTTGGGCGCTTGCGCATTCACCAAAATACGCCGCGAGTCGATGATACCGTTTCCAGTAGGATGCCTGAATTCTTGTTAAAGGCGGGCGATATTGTGTTTGGTCGAAAAGGCGCGGTCGAACGCAGCGCCCAAGTTCAGCCTGAAGAAGACGGGTATTTCTTGGGCTCTGATGGGATTCGTATCCGTCTCAATATTGACTCGTGCGACCCGAAATTCATCGCGTATCAGTTTCAAACAACGGCACACCGAAACTGGATGATTCAGCACTCTGCAGGAACGACGATGCCCTCGCTCAATGAAGGCATTATCCGGCGTATCCCGATTGTCCTGAAACCTCTAGCCGAGCAAAAAGCCATCGCGGCGGTGCTTGGGGCGCTAGACGACAAGATCGAATTGAATCGGCGGATGAACGTGACGCTGGAGGCGACGGCGCGGGCGCTGTTCCAGAGCTGGTTCGTGGATTTCGACCCCGTTCGTGCCAAACTTGATGGACGCCAGCCTGTGGGGATGGATGAGGCTACGGCGGCGTTGTTTCCGGATTCGTTTCAAGATTCTGAGGCTGGGCACATTCCAAATGGATGGGAGCCGTTGCGTTTGCCTGACGCTATAGAAGTGAACCCTCGTCGTTTGTTGAAAAAAGGCTCTGTCGCGCCTTATCTCGACATGAAAAACCTCCCGACACAGGGGCATTCTGCTGAGGAGGTAATTGACCGGGTATTCAGTTCAGGCACTAAGTTTCAAAACGGAGACACGCTCCTCGCCCGCATCACACCATGCTTGGAAAATGGTAAAACCGGATATGTGGATTTCCTTGATGATGGTCAAGTCGGATGGGGGTCAACAGAGTACATCGTTTTTACTCCGAAGTCACCGCTCCCCCCGCAGTTTGGCTATCTCCTCGCCCGTTCCGACGCGCTGCGCTCCCACGCTATACAAAATATGACCGGAACCAGCGGGCGTCAGCGCGTTCCGTCCGAGTGCTTTAATACGTTTTGGCTAGCTGTCCCGCCGTCTGAAGTTGCCCGGCGTTTCGACGAACTCACCTCGCCACTGATGGCGAAAATCAAAGCCAACTCCACAGAATCTCGTACCCTAGCCACTCTGCGCGACACGCTGCTGCCGAAGCTGCTGAGAGGGGAGTTGTCGATTTAAGAACTCAACATAGAGGCATCATGATTGAATCCATCACCATTGCGAACGTTGCGACCTATGCAGGAGCGCCTGAACAACTCGCCGGGTTGTCCCGATTCAATTTCTTATATGGCTCGAACGGGACTGGGAAAACGACTGTCAGTAGAGTTATCGCAAAAGAGACGGATTTCCCTTCCTGCCAAGTAAAATGGAAAGGCGGAACGAAGCTTCAACCAATGGTCTATAACCACGATTTCGTGGAACGAAACTTCCATCAGCTCCCCGAACTCAAAGGTGTTTTCACATTGGGCGAGAAGCAGAAGGACACGCTGACGAAAATTGAAACGGTCAAGGCAGAACAAGGCGCACTCACTGCAAAGATTGAAAACCTTACCCAATGTTTGACGAGCGCAGACGGCACGGCTGGCAAGAAGGTAGAGTTGGCAGCTCTCGAATCTGCTTTAAGAGAGAAGTGTTGGACGCTGAAGCAGAAGCTTGATGGACAGCATGTACAAGGTGCTTTCAAAGGCTACATGGGAAGCAAGGATAGTTTTAGATCGAAAATTCTTCAGGAACACGCCTCTAATGCGGCCACGCTCCTGCCGCAGACCGATTTGGAAAAAAAGGCGGCGAGCATCTTTGGTCCAACACCAATAACGGAGGCGTTTGTTGCCGCCATTGACACGACGAAGCTTCTTTCATGTGAAGCAGACCCGATTCTAAAGAAGCGTATTATTGGAAAGGATGATGTCGATATCGCTGCGATGATCAAGAAGCTCGGAAACAGCGATTGGGTTCGCGCTGGACGGGCGTTCTATGATGTGAATGAGGAAGTCTGTCCGTTCTGCCAACAAAAGACGACCGCAGCATTGAGGCGGAGCTTGGACGAATACTTTGACGAGGCATTTGTAAATGACAGCAAGGTAATCGATGATCTTGCCACTGACTACGCCACAGAGGCGAGGCGGTTACAGCAGCAGCTCGCCACAATCATCGCGTCTCCGTCAAAGTTCCTCGACGTTGAGAAGCTGAAGGCAGAGAAAGAACTCCTCGACACTAAAATTACGCTCAACAACCAACGTATTGCTGGAAAGAGGAAGGAAGCGAGTCAGGTAGTTGAATTGGAATCGCTGACTAATGTGACGACGGCAATCAAGGCTGTAATCGACGACGCCAACATTCAAGTTGCAGCCCATAACAAGGTGGTCGCAAACCTCGTGACCGAACGCACAATCCTGACATCACAAGTTTGGAGGTTTGCGCTAGAGGAGCTGAAGGCAGATCTCGACGCATTCAAGACGGCCAAAGAGGCTTTGGATAAAGCCATCACTGCAATGAAGGACCAGATTGAAAATGCGACTGAAGAACGAAGGATTAAGGCCGCTGAAATTCGTGAGTTGGAAAAGCAGACAACGAGCGTTCAGCCCACTGTCGACGGCATCAATGAGTTACTCATTTCATTTGGCTTCCAAGGATTCAATCTCACCAGAACCGTGAGCGGGACATCTTACAAATTAGTACGCCCGGACGGTTCAGATGCAAAGGCGACGTTGAGCGAAGGAGAAAAGACCTTCGTCACCTTCCTTTACTTCTACCACCTACTTAAAGGCAGCGAGTCAGAGAGCGGGATGACGAACGACCGAATCGTTGTTTTCGACGACCCTGTCTCCAGTCTCGATAGCGACATCCTCTTCATTGTTAGTAGTCTCATCAAAAATGTCTTTGATGAAGTCCGGGAAGGAACAGGGTACATTAAGCAAGTTTTCGTGCTCACGCATAACGTATATTTTCATAAGGAAGTGACCTTCAATCCAGACCGTCGGAAGGTGGCGATGGGCGAGGAGACGTTTTGGGTGGTTCGTAAATCGGATCTAGTTTCTAAAATCGAGAAGCATAATACCAACCCCATCAAAACTTCTTATGAGTTGCTATGGTCCGAAGTTCGCAGGACAGACCGCTCGAACCTGACGATTCAAAATACTTTAAGAAGGATTCTTGAGAACTACTTCAAGATTCTCGGCGGCGCCGATCCCGACAAGATTTGCGGAATGTTTGAGGGTAAAGAGAAGCTCATCTGCAAATCGCTCTTTTCGTGGGTCAATGACGGTTCGCATTTTGTCCTCGATGATCTCTATGTTTCAATGGATAGCTCAATGGTAGAAATTTACCTCAAAGTTTTTCGTGAGATATTCAAGAAATCGGACCACCTTGCTCACTACAAAATGATGATGGGTGACGCATTCGTGGATGATGCTCCAGTTTTCGAGGCTACAGCTCCAGTAGCATTTCCAATTGCACAGCCATGAGTCTCAACGAATCCATCATCGAAGACGCCGTACTCGAATGGTTCGAGGAACTGGGTTACGCAACCTCCCACGGCCCGATGCTCGCGCCCGACGAACCTGCAACGGAACGTGATTCGTTTACTGACCTGCTGCTTATCGCACGCCAGCGTGAAGCCATACGGCATCTGCACCCGGCCATGCCCAAAGAGGTGCATGCAACTATTCAGCGTTTCAAGTTTGGTTGGGGAGGAGTCTGAATTCATGAGTAAAAAAATATCCAATCCCGGTGGTCGCGCCAAAAAGGACACCGCAACCTCCTTGGTCCGTTCTTCGGCGGCTGAATACCTCACCTTTGTGGCTGCCGGAGGCGACTCGGATGTCAGTATCGAAATGCGCTACGAGGAAGAGAACATCTGGCTGACGCAGAAGATGATGGCCGCTCTTTACGATGTCTCCATCCCCGCCATCAACCAGCACCTGAAGCGCATTTTCAGCGACAACGAATTGGAGGAAACGGCAGTTGTTAAGCAGTACTTAACAACTGCCGCCGACGGCAAGGGCTACCAGACGAAGCACTATAGCTTGCAAGCGATCATCGCCGTGGGCTTCAAGATCGAGAACGAGCGTGCCGTCCAGTTCAGGAAGTGGGCCAATCAGATCGTCAAGGATTATACGATCCAGGGTTGGACCATGGATGTGGAACGTCTCAAACATGGCGGCACCCTGACGGATGAGTTTTTCGAGCGCCAACTTGAAAAGATCCGGGAAATCCGGCTCTCCGAGCGGAAGTTTTACCAGAAGATCACGGACATCTACGCCACCGCGCTGGACTACGATCCGTCGGCTACGGCAACGAAGCGGTTTTTCGCCGCGGTTCAAAACAAGATGCACTACGCCGTGCATGGCCAAACAGCAGCCGAGGTCATCAAGGCTCGCGCGGATCACGAGCGGGAAAACATGGGGCTGACTAACTGGGAAGGTGCGCCCAAGGGGAAAATCCATCGTTACGATGTTTCCATCGCCAAGAACTATCTCACGGAGTTCGAGCTTGGACAAATGCAGCGCATCGTTTCCGCCTATCTCGATATGGCTGAAATGCAGGCCATGCGCAAAATTCCGATGACCATGGAGGATTGGGAAACACGCTTGAGCGGATTTCTTCAACTCTGGGATCGGGAAATTCTTCAGGATGCGGGCAAAGTGACAGCCGAATTGGCAAAGGCCCACGCGGAAAGTGAGTTTGAAAAATACCGCATCGTGCAGGACAGGCTGTTCGAATCGGACTTTGACCGGTTGTTCAAGAAGCTGCCGGAAAAAGGGGATTAGCCGTGACCCTCAACGAATCCCTCATCGAAGAAGCCACCCTCCAATGGTTCGGGGAACTGGGCTATGCCGCCCTGCACGGGCCGATGCTCGCGCCCGGTGAGCTTGCGGCGGAGCGGGATTCGTTTGGTGATGTGGTGCTTTGTGCACGTCTGCGTGATACTATCAGACGTCTGAACCCGGCCATGCCCGAAGAGGCGCGGGAAGATGCCCTGCGCAAGGTTTTACTGGTGGCAACGCCGTCAATGACTCAGACGAATCGCGCGTTTCACAAAATGCTCCGTGACGGAGTGCCGGTGGAGTATTCGCGGTCCGATGGCAGCATCGCGGGTGACCATGCGCGACTGGTAAATTTTGAAGATGTGCATGCCAATGATTGGCTGGCGGTGAACCAGTTCACGGTCATCGAAGGCCAGCATAACCGCAGGCCCGATATCGTGATCTTCGTCAACGGGCTGCCACTGGGCCTGATCGAACTCAAAAACGCGGCGGATGAGGACGCAACGATCTGGAGCGCTTATGCACAGCTCCAAACCTACAAGGCGCAGATTCCTTCGTTGCTGCATTACAACGCGCTGCTTGTGGTCAGCGACGGCTTGCAGGCTCGCATGGGCTCGCTGACGGCGAATCAGGAGTGGTTCAAGGTCTGGCGCACCATTGACGGGGAAACAGATGCGCCAAAGTCGGCTCTTGAACTGGAAGTGCTGGTGCGTGGAGTGTTCGAGCGGCAGCGGTTTCTTGATCTGCTCCAGCATTTCATTGTTTTCGAAGAGGACCCGGACTCCGGTGCGCTGCACAAGATCATCGCGGGCTACCATCAGTTCCACGCTGTGAACGCGGCGGTGGAAGAGACCATTCGCGCCTCGCTCACTCCGCATGATTTCGTGGGAACGGGCGCGACGTTTCGTGAGAGTGCGGGCACATACTGGGCTGGCCGTATGCATGGCGGCAAGCCGGGCGATCGGCGTGCGGGAGTTGTCTGGCACACTCAAGGTAGTGGCAAGAGTTTCACCATGCTGTTCTTTGCCGCTCGCGTGATCCGCGAGAGTGCGATGCAGAACCCGACCTTGGTAATCCTGACCGATCGCAACGACCTTGATGACCAGCTTTTCGGCCAATTTCAGCGCTGCCATGACATTCTCGGTCAGACTCCGGTGCAGGCTGCAAACCGTGAGAAGATGCGCGAATTGCTGGCCGTGGCGAGCGGGGGAGTGGTCTTCACCACGATCCAGAAATTTTTGCCCGAGCGGGGAGAGCGGATGCCCTGCTTGAGCGAACGCCGGAACATCATCGTCATTGCCGACGAAGCGCACCGCAGCCAATACGACCTTATCGACGGCCTGGCCCGGCACATGCGGGACGCCTTGCCAAACGCCTCCTTCATCGGTTTCACCGGCACGCCCATCGAGAAGACCGATGCAAACACGCGTGCGGTCTTTGGCGATTACATTTCCATCTACGACATCCAGCGTGCCGTTGCCGACAAGGCCACGGTGCCGATCTACTATGAAAGCCGCATCTCCAAGCTTGGCCTGAACGCCAGCGAACTGCCGACGCTCGATGCGGATTTTGAAGAGATCACCGAAGGCGAAGAAGAGACGAAGAAGGAAAAGCTCAAGTCCAAGTGGGCCGCGCTGGAAGCGTTGGTGGGAGATCCGAAACGCGTCGCTCTCATCGCCGCCGATCTGGTGGCGCATTTCGAGAAACGCGTGGAGGCCATGGACGGCAAGGCCATGATCGTGTGCATGAGCCGCCGCATCTGCGTGGATTTTTACGAGGCGCTCATCAAGCTTCGACCCGATTGGGCCAGCGACACGAATGACGACACCGAGGCCGAGAAAGGCAAAGACTGCGTGGTGAAGGTGGTGATGACCGGCAGTGCCGAAGACGGCCCGGACTGGCAGCCGCATATCCGCAACAAGGACAAACGCCGCAAACTGGCCAACCGTTTCAAGGACAGCAAAGACCCCTTCCGGATCGTGATCGTGCGCGACATGTGGCTGACCGGTTTTGACGCGCCATGCCTGCACACCATGTATGCCGACAAGCCCATGCAGGGGCACGGCCTCATGCAGGCCATCGCCCGCGTGAACCGTGTTTTTCGCGACAAGCCGGGCGGTCTGGTGGTGGATTATCTGGGGCTTGCCGATCAGCTCAAACATGCCCTCGCCAATTACACGGAGAGCGGCGGTAAAGGCGACCCGACGTTTGACACGAGGCAGGCCATCGCCGTGATGCTGGAAAAGCACAATATCGCCTGTGACATCATGCACGGTTTCAAATGGAAATTATGGACTACCGGCAAACCCTCCGAACGCCTTGCCCTCATCCCTGCCGGTCAGGAACATATCCTGAGCCAGGAAGATGGCAAGAAACGCTGGGTGCAGGTGGTGACCGAACTTTCCCGCGCCTTTGCCCTCTGCGCCGCGAGCGATGAAGCGACGGAGATCCGCGAAGACGTTTCCTTCTTCCAGGCCCTGCAAGCCGCGCTGAACAAGCAAAGCGGCACCAACCGCAAGACCCCCGAACAGGTCGACGCGGCCATCCGCCAGCTCGTCTCCAAAGCCATCACCACCGAAGGCCAGGTCATCGACGTCTTCACCGCCGCTGGACTCCCAAGGCCCGACATATCCATCCTGAGCGACCAATTCCTGGCCGAAGTGCGCGGCCTCAAACATAAGAACGTCGCCGCCGAGTTGCTGGAAAAACTGCTCAAGGATGAACTCAAAGTCCGGTCCAAACGGAACATCGTCCAGAGCCAGGTGTTCAGCGAAAAGCTCAAGAAGACGCTCAACGCCTATCATAACCGTGCCATCTCGACGATGGAGGTTATCGAAGAGCTCATCACGTTGGCCAAGGAAATGGAATCAGCGACAAAACGGGGTGAAAACCTCGGTCTAACTGATGACGAAATTGCGTTCTACGACGCACTCGCCGCCAACGAGTCCGCCGTGAAGGCCCTGGGTGACGACAAGTTGAAGGTCATCGCTACTGAACTCATCACCCAGATTCGCAAGAGCGTGACCATTGATTGGACGTTACGAGAAGGGGCGCGGGCGAAGATCCGCGTGATGGTCAAACGCATCCTGAACAAATACGGCTATCCACCGGACCTCCAGGCAGAGGCGGTCAAGACGGTGCTTATGCAGGCGGAGCTATTGTGCAAGGAGTGGGCGGCGTAACGGTGCACACAATTTCAGATCGCTCAGTGATGCGTAACTGGACTTTGAGAGGACTCTTATTTTGATGAGGGTAATGAGCCTTCCGCATATACATATAGAAACAGCTGATGGTGTAGGTCAGCCGCTTTTCTTGTGCCTTCTAAATCATGTTACAGGCCATTTTTGACGTGAATGAAGAAGTCTTAAAATTTGGATTGTGGGGCCTTGCTGGCGATAGATCAATATATACGGCAGTCCAGGTACTACGAGTTCCTTTGTGCTCATTTCGGCTCCATTCCGGCCCATCTGGGGGAACTGGTCCAGGCGTTCGCTGGCTGACCGGATCGCTTGGGCGACTCGCTGGGCAGACTCGGCATCATCGGCGGCGATGTACTCAAGCACGCTGTCCAGGTCTCTTATGGCGAGTTTCGTCCATCTGGGCATTTTAGGCCCCGTATTTGTTGAAGATCGCCGTCACTTCATCCGGGGATGCGAGTTCGCCTTTATCGGCGGCCTCAATGCCTTTTTGAACCTCTGCCACGAACCAGGCCTGATGCTCCAGAATGTCGTCCAACGCTTTGTTCAGGAGCCAGTTGCGGCTTCTACCCATAGACGTGGCGATCGCGTCGATACGCTCAATTTTGTCTTTTGATGCACGAAAACTGGTGGATACGGTTTCTGCTGTGCTCATGGTGGTTCCTCCATGCAGTCAGAGTAACTACAAATGACTGCGCTGCCAAGTAGGGATAGCGGAGTTGAAAAGTCGACACCTTTTGTTGTTTGCCGAAGAACCACTAAGAGGCATTGAAAGGCTGCACTGCAAAAAGCCACCAAAGAACCTGAGTGTCATTCCCGCGAACGTGTGCCCAGCATGGGTAGGCGGGCTATGTCGGCAATAGCGCGAAATCCATTTTTTTCAGATAGTTAAAAGGAATGGATCCCCTTCTTCAAGGGGATGACGGCTTTTTGCAGTGACGTGATTAAGGATTTGAGTCACGCCACGTCCAATCGGCAGTGATTTTTGGCATCCCACTATTTTACTTTTTCCGCCTCCTCGATCATCTTTAGGTAGATAGCCTCGATATTGCTCAGACATGCTCTACGCATTTGTTCTTCCTTTTCGCCATTCATGGTGAAAGACTGAAGAGCATCGATTGATCTGCGGCTCCATACGATGGCCGTTTCGATGTCCTCTTCGATGAATGGAGGACTGCACTCGTCCGTCGGATCACTTTCAAGTATCGTATAAAGGCTTATTGCAGCCACTGGCTGGCTTGGAATCTTGCGCGCAACAGAGAATTGCCAGATCAGGCTGAAAGCCGCGTCGGATTCTTTTCGTGTCGCAACTAAAATATCTGTGTTTGCAAAAATATCTTTGCAGGCTTGATGCACAATGTACTCGAATTTTTTTTCCTCGATGGTCTCGTCCACAAAATGTTTATCCGCGAATGCCGGCAACGCCATGAAAATAAGTAGCGATGCAAGGATCAAGGAGAAGTTTTTCACGTTCCTATCTCACTTCAAGAGTGGTTTCGCCGCTTCTGACAATGGCTTTTCGAACTTCGCGGCTCAAGACTATGCACCCTTTGGATGCGGTGCCCAAGGCGCCTGCCTTGTCTCCGTGAATTCTGAAATGGGTTCTTCCGTGCGCAGAGTGGCCGACAGGACTGAGTTTCAGCACGAAAGGTCCCAGAGTGGCGCTGTCGTAATGGTCGGGATTGATGCGCCATGTGCCGCGGGGAATCGGGCCGGAATCGACTATCGCTTCGGATCTTGGCTCATTCTTGTGGACTCCGCGCCCGCTGTATCCCTGATAATCTTCTCCACCGGGACCGACGATTTTGCCTGATCTTTGATTGTAATGCCATGGCATGGTTGATTCTCCTTGATTGGCGTTTTGGTTTTCAAAGTTTGAACCGTGCCAGATTTCAGAGGCCGGGGATATTGGGGGGAATCTGTATCGCTTCGAGGCGTTCCGACGCGCCCCCTGCGGGCGAGTTCTTCAGGCAGCGTCTTGTTCCCGTTTGTGTCGGCGATAGGCAGGAATTTTCACGGCAGGTATCTCGCGAAGGACCGACAACGAAACCGAGCGGTATCGCGGGTGCAACGTCAGCATCTCAGGTGTTGGGGGCTGTCAAACGGCATTGCAAAGTCAGGTCAAGAAACTCGGTTTGATATCCGTCGCATGAGCAGGCGCGTCGGGAAAAACAGGGCCGGGCCGACCAGGGCCCAGGCGCAGATCCAGCCGAGTATCGCATGGAGAAGGGGGATGCCGAGAATGGCGAATGAGCCGATTGGATCCGTAAATACGATTCTTATGATGTCGGGAACCGTTGTCTCGAAATGTTCGACGTCAAGGATCGTTTCGCCCACGCGCAGGAAGGGGATCATGAGGGCGTATTGAAACGGGGTGAACACCAGTGAGATGCCGCTTGTGATCGCCTTGTTGCATTTGAACGACCACGAAAGAATGAGGGCCATGATCGGGTTTGTGCCGATCTGGGGCCAGGTGGAAGATACCAGCCCGACGATGACCGCCAAGGCTACGCGCTCCGGCGAAACGCCCAGCTTCAACTCTCGAAGAACAGGGCCTCGTACCCTGGTTCGCCAGAGACGTATGGGCCATATGGGAGGTTTTGGTTCAGAATTCAGCGTGATATCCTCTTGTTTGATGGCACAGCAACAAGGATGGCGAGAATGCCGAAAAGGGTGATTTTTCGAGTCTCGCGCTGTTCGATCTGTTCTCTTATTCGGTCTATCTTGCCTGCAGACCGAGTAGTTTTTTTCGCAATTCCGGCTTCTGTGTCTTTTCGTTCAGCCAAATTCCAAAAAACCAGTCGGCAAACGCAGGGTCCGTTATGGTTCCTGCAATCTGATCGTTATTATAGAAAATTGTCTCGCCTTTATCGTTTCGTACTCCGATCAGTGTCGTGCTCTCGTCAACATCAGGGAATATCCTGAGCATGCTTCCATACCAGTCATCAAGGATTTCCTCATCTGAAAATCCGAGATCCCGGATTGCTTCCGCAGAGGTTTTTGCTATCTCAGCGCCTTTTATTTCGCGGAGGTAGGATATGGAGAGTGCGTAGGGCTCATGGGCGCTCCACTGCGCTTTGGGAGCATACAGCGTGGCGTCGTAAACATTCCAAAAAAGGAGGGTGAGTCTGCCTGAGCCGACTTGCTGAGCTTGCGGAACATACCGGGAGATTGTGTTTGTGTCCGCCTGGGCATTGGATATTACCAAGACGATGAGAGCACAGATTGGAAAAATAATTTTTCTGCACATAGTATTTAACCTGAATCCTGCAATTATGCGATTTTGTCATCAAGTAAAATATTGGACATCATCTAAGATTTGTCATTTTCCACAAAAAGCGGGGCATTCGAGACTAATCTGCAAGAGATTCGAACGTCCGTTCCGTTTCTCAGGTTCCATGTTCCGTTGGTTATATCGGGACGACAGGCGAAGTCGTATGCACTCAAGAAAATGATAATGCGACACAATTCTATCAAGTCAACCGAGATGCAACAACTGGCCAAAGGCCAACAAGGTCCGCCGTCCAGTCCCGAAGGTGGTCGGAGTGGGGACGGTCACGATTTCAGACGTGGCAGTGGATGGACTTCATGCTCCTGGCGGGATAAATTGAAGCGTGACGGTCGTATTTCGGGCATATCGTTCAGCAGGGCGGCACACTGCCCTGTTTCGGAAATGCAGCCAAGGTGTCGATTGAGTCTGTTTTTGCAGTAGTCCGGAACAAAGGGGAGATCATGATTTTGGTTGCGATTTCAGGAAACGGGTTTTGGCATGAGGCATGAACCGAACGGTCTGCAGGCCCCGGATAGGCCCTGGCGCTCCAGATTGCACGAGGTGATCTTCGAGGCGGACACCTTTGCCGGCAAGGCCTTCGACCTGATCCTCATTCTGAGCATCGCCCTGTCCGTGCTGGCTGTGGTTCTTGACAGCGTGGCCTCGGTACATGCCCGCTGGGGCGACGAACTTCTGATCGCGGAATGGGCGTTCACCGTGCTCTTCAGCATCGAGTACGCCCTGCGCATCGTGTCGGTCCGCAAACCCTTCAGATACGTGTGGAGTTTTTTCGGCATGGTGGACCTGCTGGCCATCCTGCCGACCTACATCTCCCTGGTGGTGCCTGGGAGCCAGTATCTGCTGGTCATCCGGGTGCTGCGCGTGCTCCGAATCTTCCGGGTCCTCAAGCTGGCCAACTATCTGAACGAGGCCAGGCAACTGACTGCCGCCATGCGCAGCAGTCGGCGCAAGATCACGGTGTTCCTGTTCACGGTGCTGACGCTGGTCGTCGTCCTGGGTTCGCTCATGTACATGATCGAGGGCGAGGAATCGGGTTTCACATCCATCCCCCAGTCCGTGTATTGGGCCATCGTGACCCTGACCACGGTGGGTTATGGAGACATTTCTCCGATCACACCCCTTGGAAAAGCTCTGGCCGCCGTGGTCATGATTCTTGGTTACGGCATCATTGCGGTCCCGACCGGAATCGTCACGGTGGAGCTTTCCCGTGCTTCCGCAGGGCGCATTTCGACCCAGGCCTGCGAATCATGCGGGGCGGAAGGGCATGACTCCGACGCGGCTTACTGCAAACACTGCGGCGCGAGGCTCTGACTTTTCCTCCATCCGCACCTCCTGCTTTCGCCTTGCCGTGTCCGCCGGTTTCAGGTCGTAGCGGCTCCAGGCGAACTTTCGGAGCCGCAAAGGCGTCCGCCGTCCTGCTCCACTTTTTCGATGTCGAGGTGAAGTCCTCGAATTCGGATATGAACTGCCGGCGGCCAAGCGGTTCACAATCGCCTCCCTCGTGATCTTCAGAGGATGCCTGCTTTTCGTAATGGACTGAATGCGGTATGTTCATGTTGGTCCGTGATTCATGAACATTGCAACAGGTCGGGAGTCGTCATGGCCATACTCGCGCTTGAGATTTTCGTTATCTTCCTGCTCATAGCGGTCAACGGTGTCTTCTCCATGTCTGAAATCGCCGTCCTGACATCCAAGCGGCATGTGCTTCGGCGGGAGGCCAAAAGTGGGAACGTTCGGGCGCGTCTGGTGCTGGGCCTGGCCGGTCATCCCGAGAAATTCATGTCCGCCGTGCAGGTAGGCATCACCCTCATCGGCATATTCACCGGCGTTTTCAGCGGCGCCACGATTTCAGGGGTGTTGTCCTTGAGAATCGCCGAGGCGTTCGATGTGTCCGCCGAGGTGTCCGAGACCGCCGCCGTCTTCATCACGGTCTCCGTGATTACCTATTTCACGCTCATATTCGGCGAACTTCTGCCCAAGAAGCTCGCCCTCTCCAATCCCGACCGCTGGGCCAAGGCCATTGCGCCCGTCATCACGTTCGTTCAGGCCGTGGCCCATCCCGTCGTGGTGCTCGTGTCCCGAAATGTGCACCTCCTCGCGAGGCTACTTGGGATAGGCGAAGGCAGAAGCGGGCTGACGGAAGAGGACTTCAGATCGGTCATTGACGAGGCTCGGGTCAGGGGCATCATTGAACCGCAGGAAAAGGACATGCTCAACCGCGTCATGCACTTCGCGGATCAGCGTGTTTCGGCAGTCATGACGCATCGGTCGCGTGTGGTGCAGATCGACGTGGCCGACGGCGAGCAGAGGAATGCCGAGGTCCTGCGCCAGGCAAACCACTCGAATTATCCGGTGGTGGACGGTTCGGCGGACAATCTGATCGGCTTCGTGAGCGTGAAGGACCTCTACGCAAAGAGCCTCAGCGGACAGAGCATCCGTAGCGTGCTCCAGGAACCGATATTCATCCAGGAAACGTTTTCGGCCATGTCCCTCTTGAGCGCGTTCAAGGAAACCGGAAACAAGATCGCCATCGTGGTCGACGAATATGGCGACATCCAAGGGCTCGTCACCCTGACGGACATCCTGGAATCCCTCGTCGGCGAGATCAGGGAGGACGCCCTGGAGGTTCCGCTCATTGCCGGACGCGAAGACGGTTCATGGCTGGTGGACGCCCACGCGCCGCTCTATGACGTCTTTCACAGGCTGGGCATCGACGTGCCGAGGGCTCAGTCCTTTCCGGGAATCAACACCATCAGCGGATTCATTCTGCATCATCTCGGCGACATACCCAGTGAGTCGCAGTTTTTTACCTACCACGGGTTCAGATTCGAAATCGTGGACATGGACGGGCAACGGCTCGACAAGATTCTCATTTCCCGGCTTGAAGGAGACGATCCTGCTGGGTCGTGATGGCGGCAGTTGTCGGTTCGACTTGCCGGATGGCCATTGAAAACCAGGCCCTTTTTCATGCGGCAAAATCAATGTTCCGGCGGAGGCTTTGGACTTGGCCGTCCGGGGCGATAATCTTCATTTTTGGCTCTGATGACAGTTTTGTTCCTTGATAATGTGGCATGTCTTCGCATTTATCCGGCATTGCTCTTTCCCGATGTCAGTTTTCAATTTCAATATATTGAAATAAAATACTTTATTTTTCAGGCCGAGGGGCTTGTGCGGACCGGCTGTGTTGGCACGATTCCGGAAAAGGAATTTTCCAATGGAACGTGACATCATCGGTCATCACAACGCACAAGGGGGATATATGGCTAATCGACCGCTCGGCCTGGTCAGGGACATGCTCGCGGGCATGGGCCTGGGGCTTACGTATGCGTATGAGGATCTGGTGTTTGTAGAGCACAACGCCTTTCTGTTGCAGTTCGGGGACACGGATGAAAGCGTGGGGCTGCATGTCAATGCGGACTGCCCGGATGACCAGTTGGCAAGCCTTGTGGCCAAAGCGGTGCGTGCCGGAGCGGGCGTGGGGCTGACGGTGGCCATGCGCGGCCGCTACGAGATCCGGGCCAATGACTCGGACGGGACGTTTTCCGTGAATTTCCACTGACATCGGCCGCCTTCCCACGCCCTGCAATAAATTCGGCCGTTCGTTCCTGCGGCGACGCTGCGCCGGAACGGCCGGTCGGATTGCGCGCCGGCTTGTGTCTTTCAAGGATGCGAACTATGTCCTCGGGCTTCACGGCCCGGGGCCTGTTTCGTGCGGCCTTGACCGGGTCATCCTTTTCTTGCGCAGGATCGACATGGGATACTATCTGACAATCGGAGCCGTTCTGGGGCTGTCCGCCGGGTTCGCGCCGGGGCCGCTGCTTACGCTGGTCATTTCGGAAACGCTCCGGCACGGCATCAGGTCCGGGATCAGGGTCGCCCTTGCCCCCATCATCACCGATTTTCCGATCATCCTTCTGACGCTCCTCGTGCTTTCGAAGCTGTCGGCTTTTCACGGCATCCTTGGAATCATCTCCATCGCAGGAGGCGTTTTCATACTGTTCATGGGGTATGAAAGCGTGCGCGCCAAGGGCTTCGATCTTCAGCTCCCAAGTGCGGAGAAGCGGTCGCTGCGCAAGGGCATTCTGGCCAACATGCTGAGTCCACACCCCTATCTTTTCTGGTTCAGCGTAGGGGCGCCGACGATGACGAAGGCCCTGGTGCAGGGCCCCTGGGCTCCGGCGGCGTTTGTGGCGGGCTTCTACGCCTGTCTGATCGGGGCCAAAATCGCCCTGGCCATTCTTGTCGGCTCGTCGAGGTCCTTTTTCAGGGGCGCGGTGTATGTCTGGACCATGCGCGCGCTCGGCTTCGTGCTGATCGCCTTGGCGCTGCTGCTTTTCCGTGACGGGCTCAGGCTGCTTGGTTTCGGTGGCGCGTTGTTTTGAGGTTCCGGAGGGCGCGGGCATTGGCAAAGAGGCGCAACGCGCGGCCTGAGCCTTGATGGAGTGAATTTTAGATGAATTTTCGGGGGTATGCATGAAATTCGTCAGCGAAGATGTTGCGGCCCGGGTCGTGACCATGGCCGAAGCCATAGAGGCCGTGGAGGCCATGTTCAAGGAATACGGGTGCGGTCTGGCCACGGTTTTTCCGGTGGCGCAGGGGCACGGACCCGACGAGGGGACCTCGTTCAGTATCAAGAGCGGCCTCATCGGGGCCAGCCGGAAAGTGGGCCTCAAGGTCGGCAGCTACTGGCCGGGGAATCGTGCGCGCGGGCTGGCCGCCCATGCCTCCACGACCCTGCTGCTGGACCCGGACACGGGCTACCCCGAGGCCCTCGTGGCCGCCTCGCATCTGACCTGCCTGCGCACCGCGGCCTCGGACGCCGTGGCCGTGCGCCATCTGTCCCGTCCGGACAGCCGCGTCCTGGCCCTGTTCGGGGCGGGGCACCAGGCCTGGTTCGAGCTGCTGGCCGTGCGCGAGGTGCGCTCCATTGGCAAGGTTTTCGTGGTCAACCGCTCCCCGCAGGCTGGAGATGCGTTTGCGCGGCGCATCCGCGAAGAACTCGGGATCGACGCCGTGTGCGTGAGCGCGCAGGCGGCCCTGGCCGCCGCCGACATCGTCGTGACCGTCACCGCCTCGCGCGGCCCGCTCTTCGATGCGGCATGGGTGCGGCCGGGCACGCACATCTCGGCCATGGGCGCGGATCAGCCGGGCAAGCAGGAGCTGGACACGGCCCTGGTGGCCGGCGCGTCGCTTTTTGCCGACGTGGTGCAGCAGTCCCTGGCCATCGGTGAATACGAGGCGGCCCACAAGGCCGGGCTGGCGGATTCCGGCCGCATCACGTCCATCGGGGCGGTGCTGAACGGGACTCCGGGGAGGACTCGCGTCGATCAAATCACCATTTACGACAGTTCGGGCATGGCATTGCAGGACATCGCCATCAGCTCCCTGGCGTTGCGCAAGGCCGATGAGCTTGGCCTGGTGCTGACGCCCTGACGCTGGCGATCTGACGCTGGCGACCTGACGCGAACGTGGCAGGCCCGCTTCCAGCTCTCCTGAAACAAGGCTAGTGGTCCCGGCTGTGCCGTAGTTGCAATAACGGATCAGCATGTGCAGGAAAGGATGACGGAGCCACCGTGCGGCCGAAGGTCGACAGCGCGCGGACATGCTTCCAGCGCATAAGGGAGGTCACGAATGAAGCAGCACGATCCCGATAAGAGTCTCGACATCGTTCTTCGCGACAAACTGCTTGCCGAGGCCGCATCGGCGGCGGAGCAGGCGTACGCGCCGTACTCTGGGTTCCGCGTCGGCGCCGCCGTGCTGTGCGGGCGGGGCGCGATATACAGGGGCGCGAACATCGAGAACGCCAGCCTCGGCCTTTGCACCTGCGCCGAGCGGGTGGCCCTGGCCTCGGCCTATGCGGCCGGGGAGAGAGACATCATCGCCATCGCCGTCGCCTGCGTGGATGCGCCGCAGGACGCGCCGCTTGAACAGCGCATGCCGTGCGGCGCATGCAGGCAATGGATTCGGGAACTGGCCCCGCACGCGGCGATCATCATTCCTGGCGCGGAGCGTTCCTTTTCGATCCGGGAGCTGATGCCGCTGGCGTTTTCCCTGGACTCCGGACTCCCGGGAAGACGTGACGGGCACGGCTGACGCCTGCAGGACCCGGCCTGAACTTTTGCGGTTGAAGCGCGGCTTTGCTTCGATAGGCATGCGCCGCGGCTGACCGTTTCGTCACGACTGGACAACGGCGCGTTTTTGGGCGTCGCCAATTGGAGATATGCCATGAAATCAGTCTGCGTGTTCCTGGGCTCAAGCTCCGGGAACCATCCGGCCTACATGCACGCCACCGACGCCCTGGGTCGTGAACTGGCCAGGCGCGGGATCACCTGCGTCTATGGCGGTTCCCGCACTGGCCTCATGAACCGGCTTGCCGAGAGTGTCCTTGAGGCCAAGGGAGAAATCGTCGGCGTCACGGTTCAGGCCTTGAAGGACAAGGAGGAGTTTCACAGAGGGCTGACTCGGCTTCATGTCGTGCCGACGATGCACGAGCGCAAGACGCTCATGATCGACTTGGCGGACGGGTTCATCGCCCTTCCGGGCGGCATCGGGACATATGACGAGTTTTTCGAGGTTTACACGCTTCGGCAGCTGGGATTTCACTCCAAGCCCTGCGGACTCCTGGACGTGAACGGTTTTTATGAGCCGCTGAAGCTGATGCTCGGCATGGCCGAGCGGGAAGGGTTCATGAAGCAGCCGTATCGTGAAGCCATCACGGTCTCATCAGACCCGTCGGAAATTCTGGATCTCATGGCGGAGCAGTTTCGTGACAGGCTGGCGGCCGGTTGAGGGATTGCCGGACGGATATGTCCGGTGAGTGCCCGGCGGATGCTCGGGGCAATCTTGTTCGAGGCGTCGGCCCCGGAATGATGCCTTTTAGATGATGCCAAGCTTCTTCATTTCATTGATGATGCTGTGCCCATATATCGGTTTGACCAGATACCCCGAAGCCCTGCCTTCGTAGAAGGCCTGGCTCACGCTTTCGGCGCTGTCGAGGGCGGTGGTCATGATGATCTTGACTTCCCTGATCTGAGGCAGGCGCAGAGCCCGCTCCTTTTCCCGAAGGACTTTGAGCACCTCGTGTCCGCTCATGTCCGGCATCATGATATCCAGAAAGATCACGTCATAGGGCCTGCCCTCCGACCAGGCTCCGTCGAAGGCCTCGATGGCGCCGGGTCCATCGTTCACCTCGTCGACGTCTCCATATTCGGTCAGGATCATCCTCAGCAGTATTGCTCCGGCGGGGTCGTCTTCAACGATCAGGAATTTCATAACGTTGGCAATCCTCCGGCAAAAGAGTCATTGGTACAGCGTTTCTTCAAGGAGTCAGTCACTGTTGTCCATCGCTCGGGTGCTGCTTAAAAAATCCGGGTGCTCCTCCATGATCCCTTCCAGAGTGTCGACCGCCGTCGGGTCGAACGCAATCCCTTTCCCAGTGCGTAATTCCCGCATGGCCGCTTCCGGCCCCAGTCCCGGCCGATACGGACGGTAGGACGACATGGCCTCAAACACATCGGCTACGGCCAGGATTCTGGCCTCCGGAAGGATTTCTTCTTCCTTGAGGCCCCCCGGATAGCCGGATCCGTCCAGTCGCTCATGATGTTGCAGGACGATGTTGGCGACGGGCATGCTGAAGGGGATGTCCTGGATGATCTGGTGACCGATTTCCGGGTGGTACTTCATCAGGTTCATTTCCGCTTCGCGCAGCGTTCCGGGTTTGGTCAAAAATTCCGCAGGCACGTAGATCTTGCCGATATCGTGAAGTTTGGCTGCTGTTTCCAGCCCTTCCAGACACCTGGAATCCAGTCCCATGCGCCTGCCCATCTCCTTGGCCAAACGGGCGACACGGGCCTGATGGCCGGCCGTGTAAGGGTCCCTTATCTCGGTTACGCGGCCCAGGGCTTCCACGGTCTTGCTCAGTGTCGCCTGCAGCATGACCATGCGTTCCGCCAGGAGGGTCGCCTTTTCCTTCTGGTCCGTGATGTCGCGAAGCATGCCGAAAAGTTTCCAGACCCTGTCGCCATCCCGGAAAACATCCATGAATTGGATGACCCAGCGCACTTCACCATCGGGTGTGACGATGCGGTGTTCGGCTTCCCTGGTTTGTGCGTTGTCGCGGCAGTTGTGGATGATGGAGAGGAGTTCCGCGCGATCTTCGATATGGACGCTTGAAAAAAGGGAAGGGAGTCGTGCGTTTCCTTCGTCCAACCGGGTGTGCATGATGCGTGCGAAACTCTCGTTCCAGCTGCATGTGTCTTCAAGGATGTCCCATTCCCAGCGCCCGACGGTGTCGGTCCGGCTGTTCAAGGCCGTTTTGGTGTCCTGCAGGCGCAGGGCCGTGAGGTACTCCTCGAGTATCTCCACAAGCTGTTGCGTTTCGATGGGTTTGGTCAGAAAGCGATGGATCTGTCCGTTGTTGATGGCAGCGATGACGCGTTCAAGACTCGCGTGGCCGGTGAGGATGATGCGGATGATCCGGGGCTGTCGGTTGCGGACTATGGCCAGAAAGTCGGAACCGGACATGCCGGGCATCTGTTCGTCGGCAACCACGATGTCGATGTCGCCCGAGTCGATAAGTTCCAGGGCCTGAAACGCGGACCCGGCGAAATGGCGTCGGAAAGTGGCATTGTGGAGGGAACGGTTCAGTCCGAGCAATACTGCCGGTTCATCATCGACGAAGAGGACTGCCTGTTCGCGATGCTTCTGGTTTGTGGTCACGCAAAACCTCTGTTGTTGCCGTATTGGTAAGGTCTCATGTCGGCAATTCCCTGTCGACATGCACGTTCGTATCGGAAAATTTCCGCTTCCCGGATTGGGATGCCGTTATTTTTGGTACGTTCTTGCAGAATCCTGACGCTTGCAGTATTTTGCCGCTCGACAACACACGTATGGCATGGGCGTGAATAATGACAAGTGAAATTTGATTTATGCCCGTAGAACATGCGTCGCGCGCTTGCCGCCCTTCTTTTCGCGGATGGACGGGATTTGCGTTCAAAGCAAGGAACTCGCATGGAAAATCCCGTTGACCTGCTCCGGGCCAAGGAAGATTGGCTTGTCGAGCGCATTCTCTTCTATGCCCAGAAGCACGGTTATGCCCAATACACATCCACGCTTCCCGAAGCGTGGCGAATCTCCATTGCCGGGTTGATTGACGCCCTGTCTCCGGCCTTTGCGGAAGGATCGGCGTCTGACATCGAGATCAAGGTGCATACCGACTGGAGTTCGGATCCTGTGGCAGAATTCGGGCTTCAGGCGGCCCAAAGGCACCGGGGGCGCGGTGTCGATCTTGGCATGTTTCTGGGGCTTTTCGTTTACTACAGGCAGGCATTTCTGGACTGCATCAGGCAGTTCATGCCTCCTGGAGAAGGAAGGGAAGGCCTCGAATATTCCATGATTCGTCTTTTCGACCGCATGAGCACGGCGTTCTGCTCCGAATGGGCGGGGCACGGGGAGCAGGATTCCAACGCTCGCCTGGCCGCAAGCCTGCGGAAAATGACTAACGAGAAGAATCGTTACCTGACTTTTTTCGAAAGTCTCGTTCATCCGGTCATCTTTGTTTCTCACGATGGGGCCATCGAGAACCTGAATCGCGCCGCCGCCAGGCTGCTTGAGGAAAATGCAGCGCATGGTCGGGATTACTACGCATGTCGCACCAAAGGAGCAATGGCGAGCCTTTGCGGGGAGAAGGCATTGAAGGTTTTTCCCTGGCTCGCTGAGGCATTGAGTCCGGAAGAAATGGAACCGGACGAAGCGAAGGAGCGTCTGGTTACTTTTCCGGTTTCCGGTGGTGAACGGCTCTTCCAAACTTGCACGTGCAAGGTGCCCGGCGTGTCCGGACAATTCGCGGGTACTTCGATTTTTCTCCAGGATGTGACGGAGTCCTTGAGGGATCAGGAAATGATTCTGACAGCCAAGGAGGAACTCGAACGCACCTTCGACACAATTTCCGACTTGGTGTTTCTGGTCGACGACTCGGGCGTCATTCAGCGGGCCAACAGGGCCCTGGCGGACAAACTGGGGCTGTTACCCAAGGACGTGGTCGGCAGAACGTGCCGGGAGATTTTGGGCTGCACCGAGTGCAGACTGGAAAACACGGGGCATTTGTCGCATGAGACGTCCGTGACGTATCCCAATTTGCCGGGCAGATTCATGGTTCGCGCCAGCGAGTTGCTGGGCAGGGACGGTAAACGTATCGGCAGGGTTGTCGTATCCCGCGACGTGACCTCTTCGGACAGAATCCGGGACACCCTGGAGTCCATCGAGAGCAAGTACAAGAGCATTTTTGATCATGCGCCGGTGGGAATATTCCAGAGCACCCCCGAAGGCGTCTACCTGAGCGTCAACGAGACCATGGCCGACATGTTCGGTTTCGGTTCGACCAGCGACATGATCAGGTATTACATGGATATCGCCCGTCAGATGTATGCCGAACCGGCGGACCGGGACGCGTTGATCGCAGAAGGCCTTGAGCGGGATATCGTTCCAGCCAGGGACGTGAATCTGGTTCGGCCGGACGGATCGACATTCTGGGGCCGTCTGCGTGGGCGCCTGGTGCGTGATGCGCAGAGCAGGGTCATGTATTTCGAGGGGTTCGTCGAGGATGTCACCGGCCGCCGAAGCGCCAGGGAAAGCCTGGCGCGCAGCGAGCAGCTTTTCCGGAGTCTGGCCGAGAACATGAGCCAGGGACTGGTGCATGTGGATTTGGCGGGCATTGTCGAATATTGCAACGACCACTTCTGCGACCTCGTGCGGCAGAGCAGGGATGTGCTCATGGGCATGCCCATAACGCCCCTTGTGCATGAAGAGGACAAGGCGCTTTTCCGCTCGATATTCGGCCAGGAGGCCTGTTTCCTGCCGGGGTCCCGGTTCGACCTGCGCCTGCAGGTTCAAGGGGACATCCGCTTTGTCCTGGTCACGCCCGTGGCGCAGCGTTCAGGGGGGAGGCATCCGCTGGGCTACTGGCTTTTGTTTCTGGACATCACCGAGCGCAGGATGCTCGAATCCCAGCTTCTCCAGACGCAAAAGCTCGAGGCCATAGGTCAGTTGGCCGCCGGGATCGCCCACGAAATCAACACCCCGACTCAATATGTCATGAACAACATGTGGTTCATCAAGGAGGGGGTTGAAAACCTGAAATTGGCCCTCGAAGCCTGCCGGACTCTGACCACGGGAAGCGAGGCCCTGGAGAAGTTGACGACCAGGGAAACGGATCTGCAGGTTCCATTTTATCTGGAAGAGCTCCCACCGGCGATTTCCGAGACGATGCAGGGGCTGGACCGGATCTCCGCCATCGTCAATTCGGTCAAGCAGTTCGCTCACCCCGGCCACGACCAGCATCAGGAGGTCGATTTGAACGAACTGATCGATAAAACGGTGACTCTGTCCCGCAACGAGTGGAAGTACGTGGCCGAAATGGCTGTCGACCTCGATCCGAATTTGCCACGCGTTGTATGCTCTTCCCAGGCCATAGGCCAAGTGCTCTTGAACCTGGTGGTCAATGCCGTGCACGCGGTCATGGATGTGTCCAGGGAGGCGAACCGGTTGGGCAAGATCACGATCGGCACGCGAAACCTGGAAGAGCGGGTCGAGATTCGGATCAAGGATGACGGGACGGGTATTCCAATGCATGCCAGGGACCATATTTTCGAACCCTTCTTCACGACCAAGCCCGTGGGCAAAGGGACGGGACAGGGCCTGTTCATCGCCCATCGCGTGGTGGTCAAGGAGCATGGCGGCGCTATCGGCTTTGAAACCGAAACCGGCAAGGGAACCACGGTCATCATCTCCTTGCCTGTTGAGGGCGTGGGCGAAGGTGTGCGCAATGAATAAGCTCAAAGTGCTCTTTGTTGATGACGACATCCATGTGCAGCAGAGTCTGAGGCGCATCGTCATGGCCAGAAAGCTGCCCATCGAGCTGCTGTTGACGACGTCCGCCAGTGAGGCGGATCGGATTCTCTCCTCCATGGCCTGCGACGTCATCGTGACCGACGCCAGACTGTCCGACATGGGCGGCAAGGAACTGTTGACGTATGTCAGGGAGCGCTGGCCCATGACCATGCGCATCCTGATGACGTCCGAAGCCGAGGATGGCATTGTTTCAAGCCTTCTCGTCGTCGCGCATCAGTTGCTGAACAAGCCGGTCGGTCCGACGGAACTCCTTGAGGCGGTCCAATCGGCTTCGCGGCTGCGTTTTTTGCTCATGAATGAGCGTTTGCGAACGGTCGTGCACCGCATGGAACATCTGCCGGTGGTACCAAATGTGTATCGGGAACTGACCCGGGCGCTGCGCGATGAAAACACGTCGAGCCTGACCCTGGCCAAAATTCTTTCCCAGGACATGAGCCTGACGACGGGTATCCTGAAGCTCATCAACACTCCGTATTTCGGGCTTTCCCGCAGGGTGAGCGACATGCTCCAGGCGGTGGGCATACTCGGCGTGAATCTGATCAGGGGATTGGTGATCGCCGATCGAGTTTTCAAGACCCTGGATCCGGACATGTACCCCGGATTTGATACCGAGAAGCTCTGGACTCACTGTCTCGACGTGGCGCGTTGCTGCCGGGCGGTGGCGCGGAGCGACGGGGCGGATGGCAGGGCGGTCGAGGACGCGTTTCTGTGCGGTCTCCTGCATGATGTGGGCAAGATCGTTCTGGCCGAAGGGTGTCCGGGAGAGTTTGTGCGGATCCTGCTTCTGGCTCAGGCGCGGAATATTCCCTTGGCGGACATCGAGGCGGAAGAGCTGGGGGTGACCCATGCGGAGGTCGGCGCTTACCTGTTGGGATTGTGGGGATTTTCCGAGGATGTCGTCATCGCCATCGCCCAGCACCACGGAAGCAGGCAGGGGCCTGCCTGGTCGCATCTCTCCTTCGTTGTGCACATGGTGGACGTGGAAATGCACAACCGCTACGTGCGGCAGAGCGGACACGCTCCGCATTCATTTGCGTCAGCACTTCTTGATGTTGAAGACGGGGAAGTGACGCTCGCGAAATGGAAGGCCGTGATGATGACCGAACTCGAATCACCGAGCTGACACGACTCGCGAAGTATGAATTTACGGACGAGGCGCCCTTGGGCACATGAGGGCCGCGATGTATCGGGACAAACAACGGTGAGGGCTCATGAGCGAACGGATTCTTTTTGTCGACGATGAAAAATTCGTGCTTGAGACGTTTCGGCGCAACTTGCGCAATCGTTTCGAGATCGAGACCGCCGGAAGCGGCCTGGATGCCTTGCGGCTCATGGAGTCGAGCGGGCCCTTCGCCGTGGTTGTTTCCGACCTGAAGATGCCTGTCATGGATGGGGTGGAGCTTCTGGGCGTCATCAAGAATCGCTGGCCGGACACGGTCCGCGTCATGCTGACCGGCCACGCCGACCTCGATACGGCCATCTCGGCTGTGAACAAGGGCGCGATCTTCCGGTTGCTGACCAAGCCTTGCGCCCCGGACGCCCTCCTTTCGGCGGTGAACGACGGCGTGCAACAGTACCGGCTGATAATGTCCGAGAGACAGCTTCTGCACGGCACCCTGCGCGGATGTATCCAGGTCTTGTCGGAACTTCTCGCGCTGGTCAGTCCCAAGGCCTTTGGGCGTGCAGAAAAAGCCAAACCCCTGGTCGCGGGCATTGTCCAGGTTCTCGGCCTGGAGGGGAGCTGGAAATACGAACTGGCGGCCATGCTTAGTCAGATCGGGTGCATATCCCTGCCCATGGATATCCTTGAACGGAAGATCTCCTGCAAGGCTCTTTCGAAGGACGAGCAGGAAATATTCTTGATGCATCCGGACATCGCCGGCAATCTGTTGCGGCACGTTCCCCGCCTGGAGAGCGTGGTCGAGATGATCTCGGAGCATGAGCTGGCCGTGGATAAAAATCCTTGCGCGGGCGCAAGGATACTGAAGGCGGCGCTGGATTTCGCGGATCTCGACAATGTCGGAATTTCCGCTGCTGAAGCGTTGCAGCGCATGCGGGAGATGCCGGACGTGTACGACGTGCGGGTCTTGTCTGCCTTGGCTGAAGTCGTGGAAAGGCGGCAGCAAAGCGAGATCCGCAGCGTCCTGATCGACGATCTGCGCGAGGGCATGCTGCTGATGGATCCGGTGTTGAGCGGAAAGGGCGCGGTCCTGATGGACAGGGGACAGAGCATCACCGTGGCAGGGCTGGAACTGATCCGCAATTTCGGAACCATCCTGGGGGTCAAGGAGCCGCTCTACGTGCTGGCCAGGAAAGAACAGAAGCAGGCGCCGGAACTGTAGGCAGCGTCCGGAATCCGACATTTCTTCCTTTGGCCCTGGCGCACGGATTTCGTGTGCGCCTCCTCAGCCGACGAATCCTTGGGCTACCTTTGCGAGTTCCGACTGCAAATCCTTCATGGTCACCGGTTTGGCCAGGTATCCGTTCATTCCGGCATCAAGGAATTTGTCCTTGTCCCCGCGCATGGCAAAAGCGGTCATGGCGATGATGGGAATGTCTTTATTCGATACCTGGCTTGTTTTCGCGCGGATAGCCCTGGTAGCCGCGATCCCGTCCATGACGGGCATTTGGATGTCCATGAGGATCAGGTCGAATCCCTGCTTTTCGAGCAGATCGAGGACTTCCTGGCCGTTCACCGCCAAGGATACCTTGTGGCCGCTTTTTTCCAGGAGTGTCTTGGTGGCGAAGGCGTTGGTCCAGTCGTCTTCGGCCAGCAGTATGCGCATCCCACGCACAGGTTTATCCTGACCGTTCTCCCGGTCTCGGGCGTTCAGAAGTGCCGGTGGCAGCTTCAGGGGCAGGATGACATGCACGCTGGTTCCCTCGTCCGGCACGCTGTCCATGATGATGTGGCCGTTCATGAGTTCAACGAGCCTGCGCACGATGGACAGGCCGAGTCCCGCGCCCTGGTATTTCCGGGTGTAGGACGTTTCGACCTGGGAGAAGGGCTGGAACAGTTCGTCCAACCGCTCGGTCGGGATTCCGATTCCGGTGTCGGTCACGCTCATGAGCACGAGCGGTTGCCCGTTCTCGAACCGCAGCGGCGTCATCTCCAGTGTTACCGAACCCGTATCGGTAAATTTCACCGCATTGCCGATCAGATTGAAGAGAATCTGGCGCAGCCGCGATTCGTCCCCGAGCAACATCGGGGGCAGGGCGGGGTCAAGGGAACTCTCCAGTCTGATGCCTTTCTCCCTGGATGCGACAAGGAAAAGCTCGAACACGGACTCGCACAGTTCCCTGGCCCCAAACTCCTCCTCGCGCAGGATCATCCTGCCGGATTCGATGCGGGAGAGGTCGAGAAGGTCTGTCAGAAGTCGGGCAAGACGGTCCGAGGACGTCATGGCCATGGAGACGTACTTGGCTTGTTCCGGGTTCAGCGGCGTCATCTCCAAAACTTGCATCATGGCCATGATGCCGTTCAGCGGCGTGCGGATTTCGTGGCTCATGTTGGCCAGGAACGAACTCTTGGCGCTGTTGGCGGCTTCGGCGTCTTCCTTGGCCTGAATGATAGCCTGCTCATTGTGCTTGCGTTCGGTGATGTCGTAGCAATGGCCAATGTAGCCGATGAACGCTCCCGCGCTGTCGTGGCGCGGGTTGCCGAGATCGAGGATCCAGCGGTAGGAGCCGTCGGCATGACGCAACCGGTACTCGATCTCGAACGCTTCCCGGAGGTTGAATTTCGCAACGTAAAAGTCCAGGCAGCGGTCATGGTCTTCCGGATGCACGCCTTCGGCCCAACCGTTGCCAAGCTCCTGCTCAAGGGTGCGGCCCGTGAAGTCCAGCCAGGTATCGTTGAAATAGTCGCAGAGCATGTCCGGGCCTGATGTCCAGATCAGGGCCGTTCCGGCGTTGGCCAAGGTTCGGAAGTGGTGTTCGCTCTCCCGCAGGGCCGTTTCCGCCCGCTTGCGTTCGGTGATGTCGCGGGCTGCTGCGATGATCCTTTTCTGACCGCCGATGAGCGAGTGCCTGAGCGTGACCTCGACCGGAAAAACAGTGCCGTCGTGTCGCTTGGCCTGCCAGTCGAACTGGAGGCGCTCCCCGTGAAACGCCGCGGCGATTCTCTTCTGAGCCTCCGCTTCGGTGAATGGTTCCTCGTTTGAACTCAAGTCCCCTATGTTTCCCGCCAGAACTGCATCCTTGGAACGGTAGCCGTACATCGAGAGCATGGCATCGTTTACGTCGAGCAGCCTGCCGGTGTCCGCTTCGCTGATGAAAATGGCTTCGGATGTTGCGTTGAAGATCTCTCTGTAGCGCTGTTCGCTCTCCCGCAGTGAAATTTCGGCCTTCTTCATCTCCGTGACGTCCTGAATGACACCGGCGATTTTCACGACCTGGCCGTCTTCCACCACGGGCCTGCCCACGGTTCTGACCCATTTTTTATTCCCGGCGGCGGTCAGCATCTCCAGCTCCAGATCATACGGAAGCGCCAGGTCCACGGCGTCCTGCACCGCACTCGCTATTTTTTCCCTGGACGTTTCGATGTAGAAGCTCAGACCCTGTTCGGCGCTTACCTTTTCACTGGGCGCCAGGTCGTGGATTCTTGCCACCTGGCTCGTCCAGGTGCCTTGCAGGGTCTTCACATTGAACTCCCATCCCCCAAGTCCGGCAATTTCTCCAGCCTGCTCCAGTAATTCGCTTGCCCGTTGGATCTCCTGCTGCGATTCCATCTGCTCCGAGATGTCCGTAATGACCCCATCCCAGATGATCCGGCCGTCGGCCAGACGGCGGGGCCGCGAGCTGATCTGGAACCAACGCCAGACACCATCGGTGCGACGCATGGAGAGTTTCATGACAAAATCCGAGAGGTCCTTGATACTGGCGACCTGGTTGGCTTTCATCTCTTGAAATTGGGCTGGAGACACTTGGTCATACAGAAGACGTCCATCTCGCATCACGTCTTCCGCGCTGAGTCCGTGGAGACGTTCGATGCCGGCGCTGAGGAAAAGAAAACGGGGTGTGCCGTCCGGCTCCAGGGTAAATTGGTACACATAGCTGTCGGGAAGATTGTCGCACACAAGACGAAATCTGTCTTCGCTCTCTGCGAGACGATTCAGAAGTTCTTCGCGACTGGCCGAGTGGAGGCGAATGAGTATCATCAGGAGGGCCGCAGAGACGAATACGAACCCCCATCCCTTGTAAATGGACCAGCGAACTACAGATTCTGCATCAAGTCGAAGTGTGGCAAGAATATTGTCGGAGATGAGAATCCACAGACATGCGAAAATGAAATATGGAAGAACGATGCCAAATATGCTTTTTGAAAATAGTGTTGCTTTGTGCACGTCAGGTCCCGCTCATGCATTTATATTATTGTTAACATTCTTGCTCGGTGCCAGATCGGTATGATGTTTTTCGATCCGGAAGTGGTCCACTGTGTTTACAGAACCACCGTACCGGCGGCGTCCGTTCGCTCACGTTCCGCTTCTGTCCGGCAGTGGCATGGAAGCCTCTCAAGCACTCCCCGCCTACTCGGCAAGCTTATTGTCGCGTTGACTTGCCGGAAAAGTTCGAACTGTTCAATCCTTGAGATATTTTACCTCTTGCAAGCCCCCCCGCGCTTTTCACGGACGTCCAAGGCCAAATCTTGGCTGGCTGGTTCCAGCTTGACACGAACGGATATGTCAAGCAAAAGGCTGTTTGATTCACGAATTTTATTTCGTGAATTACGTGGCGCATAGTTTTTGTCTCGGACATCAAACCTTACTCAACTCTCACGGAAGATTGATAATGACCACCACACCTCAAACGTCCTCATGGACTTTCTTGACCAATCACACACACGTAATGTTCTGCCTGTCCCGGGATCCGGGCATGCGCATGAAGGACATCGCCGGCGAGGTCGGCATCGCGGAGCGGGCCGTCCAGCACATCGTCGCCGATTTGCGGGCCGCCGGTTATCTGATCGGGGAGCGCGAAGGCCGCCGGGTCAGATATACCATCCTTCGCGACCAGCGCCTGCGGCATCCCCTGGAAAGCGGATGCTGCATCGGCGACGTCCTTGAAGTCCTGGAACGATTGACGGGTGCTTCAAGATGAAATGGATCGTTCTTTGCGCAGGGTGTCTGACCCAGATGATACTTGGCGGCATTTACGCCTGGAGTGAGTTTGTTCCGCTTCTGAGAGCGGAGTATGGTTTGACGTCAAGCCAGTGCGGCATCATTTTCGGCGCCACCATTGCGGTCTTCACCTGTGTCATGATTCCCGCGGGGCGGTTTCTGCAGCGTCGCGGCGCGCGTTTGACGGCGCTGGTCGGAGCGCTTCTTTTTTGTGCGGGCTATCTGACGGCGTCTTTGTCGCAAGGCAATTTCCTTCTGCTGTTTCTTGGTCTCAGCGTGGTCACGGGAGCCGGAATCGGCTTTGGATACATCTGTCCCCTGACGGTCTCCATGAAATGGTTTCCGGATAAGAAGGGACTCGTGACCGGAGTCTCGGTCGCCGGTTTCGGTGCCGGAGCCATCTTCCTGAGCGTCGTGGCCGAACACCTGCTTGTGACCCGCGCCAAGGACGTGATGCATGTGTTTCGCTTTATCGGCCTTGGCTCCGGCGCCATCGCGATATGCAGCGCCCTGCTCATGCGCGAGCCGTCCTCGGACGATCACGCGCGAAACCTTCAGGGCAGGGACCGGGCGGCCTTGCCGTTAAGCTTGCTGACCTCGCGTAATTTTTTGCTCCTGTGTCTTGGCATGTTCAGCGGAACCTTCGCCGGACTGCTGGTGGTGGGCAACCTCAAGCCCGTCGCCTTGTCCCTGGGCCTCGGGAACTCGGCCGCCACTCTGGCCATATCGGTCTTCGCCCTGGGCAACGCCATGGGCCGGATAGGCTGGGGGCAGGTTCACGATCGGCTCGGTTCACGGCTGACCATCCTTCTTTCCCAGGCTTTTCTTGGACTGAGCATGCTCCTCTTTCTGCTTCCGTCCGCGCCAGGGCTCGTGCTGGCCGCCGTTCTGTTCACGGGTATCGGTTTTGGAGGATGCTTCGTCGTCTACGCCGCCTCGATCGTGGAGCAGATGGGGATAGAGCTGTTCCCCCGCCTTTATCCCATTTGTTTCCTCTGGTACGGGCTGGCGGCGCTCATCGGGCCGCCCTTGGGCGGCATCATGGCCGACGCCACCGGATCATACGGGGTCTCCATCGCCGTGAGCGCGTTGCTCGTTCTGATCACGGCGCCTTTGAGCTGGGTTTTGTTTCAGCGCAAACAGATCACAAGAAATGTAATGGATTACAGAGGACCGTTGTGCAATCGCTTTGGTTCATGCGAATGAGGGCAACTCTTGATCTGGATTAGGTGCGACGCAACGCATTTTTCAATGCGAAGCCGATACGGATTTGAACTCTGAGTCTGATTTTTCGCGAATAGTAACTTCAGACGCACCTGCAAAAAGTCGTGGATGAACCTGAACGTCATTCCCGCGAAGGCGGGAATCCATTCTTTTCAGATATTTAGAAAGGCGTAGATCCCCTTCTTCAAGGGGATGACGACTTTTTGCAGTGACGTCATTTCATCTTATGTGGAGGTTTTCAATGAGTATAATGAATCTTCTGGATCAAATGCTTCAGTCGGGTCAGGGGGCATTGCAGAATGCCGGGAACCGGGCAAATGC
Organism: Desulfomicrobium macestii; assembly: GCF_014873765.1. Taxonomy (NCBI): domain Bacteria; kingdom Pseudomonadati; phylum Thermodesulfobacteriota; class Desulfovibrionia; order Desulfovibrionales; family Desulfomicrobiaceae; genus Desulfomicrobium; species Desulfomicrobium macestii. Next base: position 43,820 of record NZ_JADBGG010000027.1, read on the forward strand.
CGCGACAGGGGGAAATCCCCTGGGCGCACTGCTCACGGGAGCGGGAGGCGGCGCTCTGGCCGCGGGTACGATCGGGGTGCTCATGGGCAGCAAGAAGGCGCGCAAGATGGGCGGTACGGCTCTCAAGTACGGCGGCCTGGCGGCGCTCGGACTTGTGGCCTACAAGGCTTTCAGCACCTGGCAGCAGAACAGCGCCTCCGCGCCCCAAGTGCCGCAACCCCGGACGGAGGACAGGGTTCCTGCCCTGGAAGCCGAATTCCACGGAAAGGCGGTTCTGCGCGCGATCATCGCGGCGGCGAAGGCGGACGGCCATATCGATGATCGTGAACGGCAGTTGATCGACCAGAGTATCGCGCAGTTGACCAGTGACCGGGAACTGCAGTCCTGGGTAGATCAGGAACTGCGCAAGCCCATGGATCCTGCGGAAATCGCGACTTCGGCCACGACTCCGGAGATTGCCGCTGAAATGTATCTGGCCAGCCTCTTGATGGTGGACGAGGAGAATTTCATGGAGCGTGCCTATCTGGACGAACTGGCTCGCAAGATGAATCTGGATCCGTCTTTCAAGTTGGAACTGGAACGTCAGGCCAGACAGGCACAACTTTGATTTGATGCGTTTGGGCATCCCTGACAGACAAGCCGCTGAAATGCATAAGTTTCAGCGGCTTGTCTGTTTAAGCAAGGCCTCGGGATTCGGGAGCAGAAATGGCAAGAATTGATTGGTCTGATAAGGGCCGGTGAGTTCAATTGATTCGTTGCGCGGTGGTGGCTTCCAGCGCCTTTATCAGTTCCGTCAGCATCTGGTTCACAGGGGTGGGGATGCCGGTCTTGGCGCCTTCGCGGACGACCGCGCCGTTGATGACATCGATTTCGGTGGGTTTGCCCGCGAGGATGTCCTGAAGCATTGAGGACTGGTTGCCGCTGGTCAGGGCGCAAACCGCCCGGACTTTCTCCAGTGGAGCTTCGTCCGGCAGTCGGACGCAAAGGGCCCGGGCCACGGCCATGGCCTCGGTTACAGCATCGGCCATGAGGGATTCGCATTCCGGGATTTGGGCCAAGGTGCCGTTTGGGACCCGCAGCAGCGCGGTCAGGGCGTTGATGCCCACGTTGACGATGAGCTTGGACCAGAGCAGGGCCGCGACGTCTTCGGTGACGGTGGTGGCGATGCCTGCCTGGTTGAACAGGGCGGCGACGGCGGCGATCTTCTTTTCCTGTCCGGGCCCTGCGCCGAGCACCGTGGGGCCGCTGCCTGCATGGCGCACCTGTCCGGGGCCGAGCAGGGTGGCCGCCTGGGCGGTGATTCCGGCGGCGGCGCGGGAGACGCCGACAGCGGCCTGGATGAGTTCGAGGTTGCCGAGCCCGTTCTGGAGGGTCAGCACCAGGCCGTCCCGGGCCAGCAGTCGGCTTGCGATTTCGGCGGCCTGGCCGGTCGAGCGGGCCTTGGTGCAAATGAGGATCAGGTCGGCGCGGCGGCCGTACCGGTCTGGATCGGTCAGTGCGCAGGCCGAAGAGCGACGGACCTGGCCATCCATGCAGATGAGGGCCAGCCCGGTTCGATTGATGGCCTCGGCGTGCCCGGCATTGGTGGTGAACAGGGTTACAGGAACCAGCGGCGTGAGCAGGGTTGCGAACAATCCGCCCATGGCACCGGCGCCGATGATCAGTGTCTCCATCTATTCTCCTGGTTGTCGGCATTGCCGCCGAGTGGTGCCGCGCGGGCAGACGCGGGAAAGTCCGAAAAATTATAAACCCTGCGCGAAAAGGTCAATTCGAATCCGCGATTTCTGTTCGTCTATCCGTTCAAAATTCACCGGACATAGTGGCCAACACGGATGGCGTGGATGCGCGGCCTTGGATCGCCTTTTTGGAAATGGTGAATTTTCAGATCGGTTCGACATTTTTTGCATGGCCCGAAAGTGGCGGACATGAAGCAATTGTGCCAAGGTCCTGCTTCAGACCTATTCTGGCTGGAGCAGATTGTCGTGCGTTGCCAGCGAGCCTCAAAATTGGCCGTAAACGGTAAATTTGGCCGAGATGCGCGTTAGGGGCATGGCAGGAAAAGCTTGATCCGTAATTTTGTAAGGAGTGGATTTTTATGCAGGAAAAAAAAGATGCCTATGTGCAGAAACTTAAAGCCAAAATTGATGAATGGAACGCCGAGATCGATCTGCTGGCCGCAAAGGCGAATCAGTCCAGGGCCGATCTGAAGCTTGGCTACCTTGAACGCATCGAGGAGCTGAAGGGAAAACGCAATGAGCTTGAATCGAAAATGAAGGCGTTGCAAGAGGCCGGCGGATCTGCCTGGGAGGAACTCAAAGATGGCCTGGAGGAGTCGCTTAAGGTCTGGAAGGACAGTTTTTCCAAGGCCAAGGCCGCGTTTGGGCAGGGGTTCAAGGAAGGCAAAGAGGACAAGGACTGAAGTTGTCGCGGGCTTGACGCTGCCCTTGGCGGATGGCTTTTACGGGATCGCCGGATTGGTCATGTCCGCGCATCGATGCACGCGGCGTGGTTATTTCCGGGCCGGTTTCGTCCCCGATCATTTCTTGGGATCGACGAAGCGTTTGTCGGAGCGGACCCGGCCCGCTTCGCTCTGATGGCTTTCGGCCCAGCCTGAAATGGCTTCAGGAAAGGCGTCGAAGGTTTTGAAGTAGGGCTTGATGTCCAGAAGCGGTGTGCCGTCCAGGACATCCACATCGAGGATGTGCAGGATGTTGCCCTCAATGCGTTCAAGCCTCACGATGGACATGCCGATCTGGTTGGGGCGTCTGGGAGCGCGGGTGGAAAAGAGTCCGCGTTCGGCCGGTTCCATGAACGGGACGACGGTCAGGTCGAAACCCCGGCTCATGTGGAAGTGATAGAGCAGATAGATGTGGGAAAATCCCTCCAGATCCGTAAGGCCAGGGGCCAGGGCTTCCTCCAGGACTATCCGGCCGGCCACGTCGCACGCGCCGCAAGGCTGGATGGGCATGTCGGCCCTGTCTGTGAAGGGGGAGTTGATGACGCCGATGGGGCGCATGCGGATATCATCCATGACTTGCTCCGGTTTTGTTCGTGCCTCTTTGCCGCGAAGACGAGACGCATCGGCGAATCAGCCGGAAAAGTCCGCCTTTCGTCCCGGGATCGCGTATTTCGTCATCGATCCCGATGTTCCATGTCTTTCAATTGATCAAAGCTGACATTGATCGAACGGCCGGTTTTTCCCAATCTTGGTCTTGTCCCTGCCCATATTGCGATTGCCGCTGCCATGACGAGGGTTATTGTGATAATGAGAGTCGTTTTCATACGAAAAATGGTAGCATGTGAAATATGGAACGATCAAGAAAAATACGTAAGGAAAATTACTTAGAGAGCCATTGGTTTTTCTCAGCATAAGTACGGATATACCCAGTTGTTCGGGATGTGGGCGTCCGGCATTCTCGTGTTGGCCCCATGTTAGCCTAGTGTTGATCGGTCAAAATGACGCAGCATCATGGGCGCTTGTTTTAAAAATCCGGCATGTTGTTTTGCTGCGAACCGGAACCTCCGAAATTTTTGAAGTGGAATTGAGCGGCAGCCGACACCCGCATCGGAACCGCTCAATCGTTGTCTATCTGTTCGGATCCGGGATCGCGGGAGGCACGATCTTGGCGGTCGCATCCTTTTCTCCCATGGGGATTTGGATGGTTTGCGTCGCTGGGGTTATTTTCTCAATGATTCGTGCGTGATAGTCTTCCTCAAGCAAGCCTTGCGCCGAGAATGAACTCGCGCGCCATTTCAATGGCTTTGCGCTCGCAGGTCGGCTCGCGTCTCTTTTTTTTGGCCTTGTCCACGAATACCTCCACTGTTCGCTTTCCAACGGGTCGATGAAAGCATGAGAGGCTGAAACAAAGCATTCTCGCACGGAAACATTCAGAAAAAAGCATGCCGCAGCGGATGACTGAATCAATCTTTGAAATGAACGAGGAGGTTGTCAGCTCTGTTCCGGGTCGAAGCAACACCGCTTGAAACGGCATTTCCGGTTGAATTTTCCTGACAATCGCGGCAGATTCCGTATTGATTGAGGCTTCCGTCAAGTCGTCGGGAATTGGGCATGACCAGGCAAATATTTTCAGCACCAACAAATGCTTAATTTATTGATGGTCTGCCCTGGTTGTTTCATTTCGAAGCCTGCGCCGCACATGACGTGGACATCCCGCGGGAGGGGTGAATATGACCTACGATCAAGCTCTCATCATGATGATCATAGCCGCTGCCATCGGCATGTTCCTGTGGGGCAGGTGGCGGCACGACATGGTGGCGATGGGGGCGCTGGTGCTTTGCGTGCTGTCCGGCCTGGTCGAGCCGCAGGCGGCCTTTGCCGGTTTTGGTCATCCCGCCGTGGTTACCGTGGCTTGCGTGCTGGTGCTGAGTCGCGGCCTGCAAGCCTCGGGTGCGGTCGACGTGCTGACCAGGACTGTATTGCCGTCCAACACCGGCCCGACGCTCAGTATCGCGGCCCTGGCCGCCCTGGGTGCGGTGCTTTCGGGCTTCATGAACAATGTCGGCGCACTGGCCTTGCTCATGCCGGTCGCGATCCAGGTCGCGGGGCGTCTTGACCTGCCTCCGGGCAAGGTCCTGATGCCTCTGGCCTTCGGGTCGATTTTGGGCGGCACCACGACCCTGATCGGCACCCCTCCCAATCTCATTATCGCGGGCTTTCGCGCGGACCGGCCGGACATGAGCGCCTTTAAGATGTTCGACTTTTCGATGGTCGGCTTGCCGCTGACCGTGGCGGGGGTCGTCTTTATCGCTCTCATTGGCTGGCGTCTTGTCCCGGCGCGCCGACAGGCGGGAGCCTCGGGTTTTGAGACGAGCGCCTACATCACCGAGGTCCGCGTGCCGGAGGGCAGCGCCAGCGAAGGCAAGCGGTTCCAGGAAATAAAGACGGTTCTGCAAGAGCTCGATGTCCAGATGCTGGATCTTGTACGCAACGACCTGCACGTCCGCTCTCCCCGTCCCGGCAAGATCGTGCGCGCCGGAGACATCCTGGTTTTGGAGGCCGACGTGGGGGCCCTGAGCGAAGTGCTGTCCCGGCTTGATCTGAAGCTCGAAGAGGACAAGCAGCAGGGTGCGGCCGTGCAGAAAGATGCCGGGGCCGACGAGGAAGAACTGTTTGACGATTCGGAGTTGAAGAGCCCGGACGCAAGTGAAACCCCGTCGATCGGGCTGGAGGGCGGTTCCGAAGATCTGGCCGAGCTTGCGGCGACCGAGGCGGAACCCGAGGAATCGGGGCGCGAGGAATCCGCGCTGATGGAAATGGCGGTGCTGCCGGAATCCAGAATTGTCGGGAGTTCGGCCAGCGATCTGGCGTTGCGGACCCGGTACGGCATAAATCTGCTCGCTGTTGCCCGTCAGGGCGAATGTACCATGGCCCGCTTGCGGTCCCTGCTGATCAAGCCGGGCGACGTGCTGCTGATGCAGGGGCGGCTTGACAGCCTGAACGGCTTCGCCGGCAACTCGGGCTGCGTGCCCCTTGCCCAGCGGGATCTGCGCATTTTCGACAAGCGCAAGGCGCTCATGGCCACGGGCATCATGGTGATCTCCGTGGGCTTGGCCGCCTTCGGGCTGCTTCCCGCAGAGGTGTCTTTTGCTGCCGGAGTGCTGGCCTCCATGGCGCTGCGCACGTTGCCCATGCGTTCGGTCTACGAGGCGGTGGACTGGCCGGTGGTTGTGTTGCTGGGCGGGCTGCTGCCCGTTGCCGAGGCCATGCGCAACACGGGCGCGGCCGATCTCATCGCGCGCCTGCTGCTTGAAAACGTGGCTCAGGGCAACCCCTTTGTCGCACTGGCCGTGGTCATGCTCACGACCATGATTCTGACCGATCTCATGAACAATGCCGCGACGGCGGCCGTGATGGCTCCCATCGGGCTTGGAACGGCGATTCAGCTCGGCGTCAATCCGGACACGTTCCTGATGGCCGTCGCCATTGGCGCCTCCTGCGCCTTCCTGACGCCCATTGGACACCAGAACAATACCTTGATCCTCGGACCCGGCGGATTCCGTTTTGGGGACTACTGGCGCATGGGCCTGCCCATGGACGTGGTCGTCATCGCCCTTGGGCTTCCGCTTCTGGTTTGGTTCTGGCCGCTGTAGCATGAACGTCCGGCAGGATGGCGCACGTTTCTGCCCGGTTGCGAAATCGAGTCGGCTGTAGCGCCGAAGTTTTGATCAAGGTGAAAGTCCATACATGTGACATTGTTTCTTGAGGAGAACTTCATGCCGTTTTTTTTTAAGCAGGATTCTTGCAAGCTGTTGGCCGACCAGGACGGCCCGGCCTCCCGACGTTTTCGGCACTACAATGACTTTCTGGAGCACAATCATCGCGCGCTGCGCATTCTGGCGGAGCTTGAAATGCTGGACCGTGGTGCCGGATTGGCCACTATGGCCTTCATCCAGCGGCGCGGCGCGGAGCTTCTGGATCATGTCAGGGAATTGGTGGGCTCCCTGAACCAGCTTTCAGGTCATCGCTATGACGGGATTTTGCCCGTTTTTGACACCGTGGCCGATGAGCTTCACGCCTTGATCCAGCGAGAGCGGCCCGTCATCGAAGGGCCGCTCTCGCTGCCTTTTGCGCAACTTGGCGAGAAGGACACGCTCCTGTCCGGCGCCAAGGCCACCAACCTGGCGCAGATCACAAATGTGCTCGGACTGTCGGCGCCGGATGGGTTTGTCGTCACGACCGCGGGCTTTGATCTTTTTCTGCGCGAAAACGGCTTGCTTGATTCCGTGGAGGAGATGCTGGCCGATTTCGATCCGGGCCGGCCCGACAGCGACGAGGCGTGCAGCCAGATCCGCGAGAAAATTCTGGCCGCTCCGTTGCCGAGCGCCCTGGAGACGGCCATGCAGGGTGAATTTCGTGCCCTGTCCCGTCGTCTTGGCCGCAAGCCGCGACTGGCCGTGCGCAGCAGCGCCGTGGGCGAGGACACGGCAGCCTCCTTTGCCGGACAGTATGCAAGCGTGCTCCCGGTTGAAGAAGAGGATTTGCCCAAGGCCTTTCGCACTGTCCTGGCCAGCAAGTACACTCCTCGTGCCATCCTGTACCGGCTTCGGTATGGGCTGTCCGACGCGGCCACGCCCATGGCGGTGGCCGTCGTGGATTTGGTCGACGCCAGGGCCAGCGGCGTCCTTTACACTGTGGATCCTTCCATGCCGCAGGCGGGTCAGGCGCGCATCGACGCGGCCCTTGGCCTGGGGGAGCAGGTGGTCGGAGGGTCCGCCTCGCCGGATGTGTACAGGGTTGACCGCGACACGTTTTCAATCGCCTGGCGCGCAATCCAGCCCAAAGATGAAGATCCGGAAAACGCAACGCCCGCCCTGAAGGATTCAGCCGTCATTGATTTGGTGCGTTCCGGCCTTCGGCTTGAAGCGCATTTCGGCGCGCCGCAGGACATCGAATGGGCAGAAGATGCAAAAGGGAGGATTATTTTTCTCCAGTCGCGTCCCCTGGGTATCTCCAAGACCGCCAAACCCTCGGCAGCCTTGAATACCGAAAGCATGGAGCTGCTCTTGTCGGCCGGACAAACGGCGTCGCCTGGCAGGGTTTCGGGCAAGGCGATCCTTGTTTCGGCTGAACTGAAACCGGAGCAGACCGAGAACGCCATCCTGGTCGCCCGGACGGCAGCCCCGGATCTGGCCCCCTACATGAGCCGGGTCCGAGGGCTGATCACCGACCTTGGCGGGGTGGCCAGTCATCTTGCCTCCGTGGCGCGGGAGTTCAATGTTCCGGCCCTCATGGATACCCGCGAGGCCACGACGAAAATATCTTCCGGCCAGGAGATCACCCTGCTGGCTGAAGAAGGGGAGGTCTATCTGGGCCTTGTACCAGAATTGAGCCGAAAGCTTCCTGCCCGGGACGAAGATGAAGGGCTGGGGCCCATTGGCAGACATCTGCGAAAACTGCTGGAGCGCATTTCCCCACTCAATCTGACCGACCCGAAATCGCCGGACTTCACTCCCGAGGGGTGCCGCACCCTGCACGACCTGATCCGCTTCGCCCACGAAAAGGCCATGGAGGAAATGTTCAACATCTCCCGCCTTGCAGACGACTCGGTGGTGTCGCGTAGCATGAGCGCCAACATCCCTCTGGCCATGCACTTCATCGACTTGGGCGGTGGCTTGGCCGAAGGGCTTGATACCTGCGCCGAAATTCTTCCGGAGCACATCCGCTCCAGGCCCATGGTCGCGTTGTGGCGAGGCTTGGCGCATCCAGGCGTGACCTGGGCCGGAAACGTGGACCTGAGCGGACGGAACTTCATGGCCCTCATGTCCGGGAGCATGGGGCCCGGCGGTGCCATGCCGCCGGAAACGAAATCCTATGCCCTGGTCTCCGCCGATTACCTGAACCTGAGCGTCAAGTTCGGATACCATTATTCCAATCTGGACGCGCTCTGTTCGGATGACCCGGATGCCAACACCCTGACCCTGCAGTTTGCGGGCGGAGCCGGCACCGGCTCCGGCAAGGCCCTGCGCATCGAGTTCCTGTCCAATGTGCTGAAGCGGCTGGGCTACGAGGTGAACATCAGCGGAGACATGCTGCAGGCGGCTTTGCGGGGGCTCGACTGCCCGGCCATGGAAGAGGTGCTGGATCAGACCGGCCGTTTGCTGGGCTGCAGCAGGCTGCTTGATCTGGCCATACCGAACCGGGAAGAGGTGCAGACCCTGGCCGAAATGTTCTTCAGGCAGGAATATGATTTTCTGGATCGTTCCGAAAAGCGGCTTCCCGGTTTTTATGCGTCTTTTGGTCAGTGGTCCCTTGCCGAAATGGATGGCCGGGAGGTCATCATGCAGGATGGAGCGCACATGGGGCAGACGGTTTCGTGCGCACTGCATTTTGCCGCGAGTTCGGTCCTGGGCGGTCGGTACCGGAAATTTCTGGAGAAACGGCATGCCCGGCACTACTATCCGACCGCCGTGAAACGCGACAGTCGGCACGAAGACGGGCGCATCCGGGTCGATGTGCGCATCGAGGCCGGATGCGTGGACCTCGCCGCCGGGCTGGCTTTCGGCTTGGGCAATGTCGGAAATTGCCTGGTATTGGCCGTGGATGCCGCCGCAGGAGAATTGCAACTACTTGAATTCGTGAACAATACCAGAAGTTTTTTGGCGCGGGTCGACATGCAGGTGCCTTTGGGGCGTTGGGTTGGCCTTGAAGTGACGGTGGCTGGAAAGGAGATCACCGCCGTCGGCTTTAGTGGACGCGGTCTAAGCTTCACCGCCTCCAGACCAGTCTGGGGTTACGTCGGCCTCTGGACCAAGGGAGACACCACTGCCTATTTTCGGGATCTGGAAACGGCCGGTGCCACGCAGCAAGAAAAAAAGGCAGGAGAATAGACCTTTTTTTATGAAAATTGCAGGAGCGGCCGATGGACCGCTCCTGTTGGGAATCCTGTTTTTTTGGGCGTTACTTCAGGTTACCGGAACATGTATTTCATTGCGTAGCCAAAAGATGGGTATGCCCACAGCATGGAACGCAATTCATCGACATCGACCTTCTTGCGCATGGCCAGTGCGAAAAGGTTGATTGTCTCTTCTGCCGCGTCGCCCAGAACGTGCGCCCCCAGCAGCTGCCGCGTGTCTTTTTCGACCAGCAGCTTGAATCCCGCGCACGTTTGCCCGATACGCTGGTATTCCGACCATCCTGCCGAATCTCCTTGGATGACATCGAAGCGCATCCCCTGCTTTTGCGCTTCCTCTTCAAGCATGCCCACGGTCGCCAGCGGTGGATAGGTGAACAGGGAGAATGGCGTCACGTCAGGGCTCATCGTGTGCTTTGGGCCTTCGATGATGTTTTTGGCCACGACTTCCGCCTCCACGCTGGCCACCGGGGTCAGGGGCATGGTTTCGGCGATGACGTCTCCGGCAGCGAAGACGCAAGGGTTGGAGAGACTCTGCATGTAGGCGTTGACGGCGACTCCGCCATTGCGCGTGTCGACGTTGCCGGCGGGCAGGTCGAGGCCGGCCAGGGCCGGAATGCGCCCGGCCGCATTGAAGATCGCATCCGCCGTAAAGCTTTGCCGACCGTCCTCTCCAGCCTTCAGCAGCAACGCTCCTCCATTTTCTTCAATGGAGTGGGGCGGACAGTTCCGATGAAATGTTACGCCCAGTTTTTCCAGATGCCCGGTCAATCGTTGCACCAGGTCGGCGTCGAATTTTTTGAGGAAACGCTCGCTGCGATGAACGATTGTCACCTGGGCCCCGGCCGCTGCCGCGATGTGAGCCAGTTCAAAGGCGATGAATCCGCCTCCGATGAAGACGATTCTTTCCGGCAGGGTGGGCATGGCCAGGAAATCGTTGCTGGAAGAAAGATGTCCGTGCCCCGGGATCTGCAACTCCCTGGGAGTCGAGCCGGTTGCAATGCAGACATGGGCGGCTTCAAGCAGTTCATCCCCGCTCACGATGGTATTGGGACCGGCAAATTTGCCGGCCGTGGTGAATGTCTGGATGCCCAGGTTTTGATAGTGCGTCCGGATTTTGTCCGGCAAATCGTCGGTGAACGTGCGCTTGAAGCGCATGAGTTCGACCCAGTCGAGTTTGGCGGAACCGGTCGGGCCTGTCCCGGAGGTGTTGTTGAAACGCTCCATGGTCTCGGCGGCGTCGGCCATGACTTTCTTGGGTTCGCAGCCATGCAGTGGGCAGGTGCCTCCAAAACCGTGACTTTCCAGCAGCGCCACGCTCAGACCGGCCTTGCGGCAGCGTGAGGCGACATGGCCCCCGGCGACTCCGGAGCCCAGAACGATGACGTCGAATTTTCGAGTTTTCAAAAGCAACTCCATGTGTTCAGATTTCAAACCCCGGGACTGCGGAAATGCGGCATCCAAGCGGACTTGGAACGGTAAGCATGGTTGACCGGGTGCCTGGTCGAGATTTCTTTCGCGGCGGAATTTTGCGGCATGCGTCCAAAATCTCGAAAGATGGATTGTCCGGAATGAACGGTACATGTAATTGTGCCGCTTTTCAAATCATGAAGAATAAAACGTCGGATTCGAGAAGATTTGCATGCGCAAGCCCGCACAAGATGCATTGGCATTGGGAAACGAAGCGGGGCGTTCCGTGCCCCTCGGATTATCGTCCGTCAGGGCCGTTTGCCTGCATCACTGGAAGGCTAAAGCGCAGATGGTTTGAATGATCGGGGAATAGTTGTGAGGGCTGAAGCCCGCAGGACGTTTCTTGCCTGCCTTGCGGACATGGCATGCCGGTAAGCGATGTTTCGCGAGGCCGCCGTTTGAAGTGTGAGTCTTAATTCTGGTTCAGTATATCAAGGAAGTATATTCCACCGTGTCGCAGTTCGTTAAAGGTGTGGATGCCTATCTTCTGGAGGATGTTCGAGCGGTGCTTGTCGACGGTTTTGATGCTGATGGCCAGAATTTCCGCGATCTCCCGGCTTTTCCTGCCGTCGAAAATCAGTTTTACCACTTCGATCTCGCGAGCGGTGAGGTTTTGCAGGGAAGACAAGCCCTTTCGTTGCCGTGTGGCGATAATATAGTCCTTGACGATGTTTTTGGTGAGTTTGGGGCTGATGAAGATTTCATCGTTCAGAGCGTATTTTATGGCCATGAAAATTTCTTCGGGGTTCTCGCTTTTGAGAACATATGCGTTGGTGCCATATTCCAGGGTTTCATAAAGGAAGTCGTTGTTCTCGCAGACGGTCAAGACGATTATCTTGACCTGCTTGTCGATCCTGCGCAGTTTTCTCAGCACTTCCATTCCTGTCATGTCCGGCAGCAACAGATCCAGAAGGACGATGTCCGCAGGTTGCTTCCTGAAGGAACGCAACGCCTCCCTGCCTGTCGCCACGTCCGAAGCGCATGTGTACTCGTCATGCATGTCGATCATGGATTTGAGTCCCATGCGTAAAAGGTGATCGTCTTCAACCAGAAGAAAGTTGTTTTTTTCCAAGGTGTGTCACTCCCGGATTTTTCTCGATGATTGCAGGTTACGAAGCCCCTTTTGTGTTTTTTTGACGACATTGCAAAAAGTCGCAAAAGAACTCGAGTGTCATTCCCGCGAACGTGTGCCCAGCATGGGTAGGCGGGCCATGCCGGGCAATAGCGCGAAATCCATTCTTTTCAGATAGTTAAAAAGGCATGGATCCCTTCTTCAAGGGGATGACGACTTTTTGCAGTGACCTTTTTTTTATCGAATGTTGAAGATTGTGGACTTATAAAATTGTTCATGAATATTATTTTTTTAACATACTATGCGAAATGCTTCGCTATTTGTTTCTTTGTTCTTTATGTTTTATAGAGGATAATCGTGAATTATTTTAAAGTGACAGTTTACGGAGTAACTATGACATGCATCTTGAAACACTACGCAATGTCAATGTGTTACGTAAGAACTCGCTGAGAGTTTACTTGAAGGCGGAGAGCTTCAGCAACGGAAAGTGCTGTGTATTTTGGATAAATTTGACTAAAACGTGGTAAGTATAAAATTAAGATTCCACGTCCGTATTTTTCTCAAAGGGAAGGTTGTGGCGGTTCGGCTATTTGTTGATGTCCTCTTCGTACATTTCGGTGAGGACATACATTTTTCGCTGGCGCAGGTCGGCCAGGTTGCTGAGGCCCAGTTTTTCCAGGATGTTGGACCGGTGTTTGTGAACGGTTTTGACGCTGATAAAGAGCGTGTCGGCTATCTCCTTGCTCTTTTTCCCGTCGATGATGAGTTTGACGATTTCCCTTTCCCGCGCCGTGAGTTCGTTCAAGGGCGGCAGGGCCTTTCGCTGGCGATTGACGAAGAGATAGGCTTCCACGATGAGCTTGGCCAGTTTCGGACTGATGAACATCTCATTCAGCAGTGCGTAATGAATGCCCAGGAACAATTCTTCCGGCCCCGCTCCCTTGAGAACATAACAGTTCGCGCCCCATTCCAACGCTTCAAAAAGCAGTTCGTTCTCTTCATGGGCGGTAAGCACCACCACTGGAACTTTGGGAGCGACCCGTTTTATATGCCGCAACACCTCGATGCCGGAAATGTCGGGCAGCAGAAGATCGAGAAGCACTATATCGGGATGGTTTGCGTCAAAAAGGCGCAGGGCCTGTTTCCCGCTCGCCGTGTCGGCTTCAATGGAATATTCTTTTTTGGCCTGAATTATGGACTTCAGGCCCAAACGCAGCAGATCGTCGTCTTCAACCAGCAGAATTCTTTTTTTCATGGCATACTTCTCCCAAATTGATGCATGCCACGCAATTCGCTGGAGTTCAACCCTTACCTTTCACGAAGCGCGCCTCTGGCAGTCTTGATGATGGGTTTCAAGATGTATTCAAGCACCGTTTTCTTGCCGGTCAGCACATCCACTTCGGCCACCATGCCCGGGATGATGGGCAGTTCCTTGCCGTCTTTGCTTGTCAAAGAAGCACTGTCGGTGCGGACCTTGATGAGATAGTAGCTGGTTTTTTGCTGTTCGTCGGTGATGGCGTCGGCGCTGATGTGTTCCACTTTTCCCTTCATGCTTCCATAGATGGAATAGTCGTAGGCCGTGATCTTGACGTCCGCATCTTGGCCTGGATGCAGAAAGGCGATGTCTTGCGGGGGCACCCTTGCCTCGACCAGGAGGGTGTCTTCCCGGGGCACGATCTCAAGCATCTCCTGGCCCGGCCCGACAGCCTCCCCAATGGTCGTCACGAAGACCCGCTTTACGGTGCCGTCCACGGGAGAGCGTACACTGGTGCGGTTCATCTGGTCTTCAAGGGCCGGGAGCTTTTCCTTGCGGCCCTCCATTTCGGTGCGAATCGCACTGAGTTCCTTGAGTATTTCAGTGCGATGCTTGCTTTTTTCCTCCTCGATGCGGTGCGTGGCGGCTTCCAGGGCGGCGGCCACCTTGGGGATGGCGATACGGGTGTCGGCGATCTGTCCGGCAAGTCCCATGAGCTGGCGCTTTGAGCGCAAGAGATCCATCTCCGACGCGGCTCCCTTGGCAACCATGGTCCGGGTCATCTCCACTTCCTTGCTCAGCAGCGCATGGTTGCTTTGCAGATAACCCAGCCTGCTCCTGAGTTCCTTGAGCTCCTGCATGCGCTGCTGCCTGTCGAATTCAAGAACGGACAGGGCGGCCTGACGGTTCGCGGTGCGAGAGCGCAGAAGCTCGGTCTGGTTTTCGAGCAGGTGCGGTTTCTGGTTCCGCGCCTCGGCCGGGAAGGCTATGGCATCCTTGCCTGCCAGTTCAGCTTCCAGACGGGCGATGGCCAGGATCTGATCCAGATAGTTTGACCGCTGTTCACGGAACCGGGAGGCCATCTGTGTTCGATCGAGGAGGATGAGCGGCTGGTCCCTTGTCACCTCCTGGCCTTCGCGCACCAGGATCTCCTTGACGATGCCGCCCTCGAAATTCTGGATGCGCTTGATTTCCGTGGAGGGAATGATCTTGCCCATGCCCCGCACCACTTCATCAAGGGGGGCATGGGCCGCCCAGGCAAGTGCTGCCGTGAAGAACATGACGATGACGATGAGCATGAGGTTGGGCGTGATCCGGCTCCGGCTGGTCAGGTCGTCGAGTTCCAGCGCGAAGCTGCGGGTCTGTTGGTCCCGGTGGGCGTGCTCCCGGCTTTTAGCGGCGGACCCCGCGGATGGACATGTGTGTTGTCGTGCGCACTGCGGGGGAGTTGCTTCGATTCTTGCCGTGTTTAAGGACGGTGCGCCAAGATTGTGCGGAGCGTTCATTGCCTGACCCCCGTTTGCCGCTGCACGGTTTGATTGACGGGGACTCCTCCGGACTGCAACTGCCGCATGATCGCCTCCTTTGGCCCATCCGCCACCACCCGGCCATCGTCGATGACCACCAGACGATCCACCAGTTCCAGAAGGGACGGGCGATGGGTGATCAGCACCAGGGTCTTTGCGTCCAGAAAGAATTTGAGGCGTTGCAGCAGGAGCGCCTCGGACTGGGAGTCCATGGAGCTGGAGGGCTCGTCCATGACCAGGATGCGCGGATCGCGCAGCAGCGCCCGGGCGATGGATATTGCCTGGCGCTGGCCGCCGGAAAGCGTGCTGCCGCGTTCACCCACGTGCAGGGCGTAGCCTTGGGGATGGGTGCTCATGAAGTCGTGGGTGCCGGAGATGCGGGCGGCATGCAGGATTTCCTGGTCCGAAGCCTGGGGATGCGCCATGGAGATATTCTGTCGCACCGTGCCCTGGAACAGGGCCACGTCCTGGGGCATGTAGCCGGTCCAGCGGCGCAGGTCCGTAGGGTCGACCTGGCGCAGGTCCGCCCCGTCCACGAGCACCGCGCCCTGGTCGGGGGTGTAGAGGCTCATGATCAGCTTGCCCAGGGTTGACTTGCCAGAGCCTGTCCTGCCCACGATGCCCACCCGTTCTCCGGCCGCGATGCGCAGGTTCAAGCCCTTGAGGGCAGGCAGCTTGGAGCCGGGGTAGGAAAACGTGACGTCGCGGAATTCAATGCTTCCATCAAGTCGGGGTCTGTGCAGAAAGGAGTCAGTGTCCGTGCGTTCCACCGGCAGGTCCATGATCCGGTTCAGCTCCCTGTAGGCGCTCATGGTATGGTGCAGGCGTGTGATGAGCTGGGCGATCTGGGCGAAGGGGCCCATGACCCGGCCGCTCAGTATGGAACAGGCCACCAGACCGCCCATGGTGAGCTTTCCGTCCTTGATCAGGTACACGCCGACGATGATGATGATCAAATACGCGAACTGCTGCACGAAGCCCGTCAGGTTCATGGCCAGATGGGACAGGGAACGGGAGCGGATTGCGTGGCGGGCGCTGGTTGCCGTGTCGTGCATCCATCGCCCGCGCATGGTCGCCTCGCAGCCGAGGCCCTTGATCGTTTCGATGTTGCTCAAGGTCTCGACCAGGACCGCATGCTTGCTGTTGCCCATGGCCATGGCGGTCTCGACGGAGTTTTTTATGGGGACATGGATGATCAGGCCGATAAGCAGCGTGATGGGCAGCACGGCCATGAAAATCAAGGCGATGGGGCCGCCGATGTACCAGAACATGATGATGAAGAGGATGATGAACGGCAGGTCGACGAAGCTCACCAGCGTGGCCGATGTGAAGAAGTCCCGCAGGACTTCCAGTTCGCGCAGGAGGTTGGCGAAGGAGCCCACCGAGGCGGGCTTGTCCTTGAGGTGCATGTCGAGGAGCTGGTCAAAGAGCCTGCCCTCCAGTTCGACGTCGATCTTCTTGCCGGTCCTGTCGATGAAGAAGGCGCGCAGTCCTTTGATGGTAAAATCGAAAACGAAGACGACGCCCATGCCCATGGCCAGTACCCAGAGGGTTTCCAGGGCGCTGTTTGGCACCACCCTGTCGTAAACGTTCATGACGAAGAGCGGCATGGCCAGTGCGAGCATATTCAGAATCGTCGCCGCGATGATGACCTGCGAATAGGCGCGCCAGTTCCGGAGCAGGGCGCTTTGCAGCCAATGGCCTTTGGGTTTTGGCGCGGCGCTCTGGGGCGAGGCCTCTTTTCTTGCGGGCATGAGATAGAGGACATGTCCTGTGTGGAGCTTTTCGAGCTCTTGCCTGGCCATGATCTTGGCCCCGTCTTCAAGGGCCGGATGGGAGTCCGTGAAGTTCTCGCCATCCACCTCCTGCAGTACGCAGGCTTCGTCGTCCCTCAGAAAGAGCACGGCCGGCAGGGCGAAGCGGGCGATCTTCTTCAGCGGGCTCCTGACGATGCGGGCGGACAGCCCGGCATTGCGGGCAGCCGCCTCGATCATGCCGGGAGTCAAGCGCCCCTGGGCATCGAGGGGCAGGCCGGACAGGAGGGACGCAGGCGACAGGACGCGGCCGTGATGCTTGGCCACAAAGAGAAGGCACCCGGTGAGCGCGTCGGCGATTCCCGGACTTTCTTTGAGGCCGACTGTGCCGGACTGAATGGTCTCTTCGCTTGCTGTTTGCGGTTCCTGCGACATGCAACACTCCTTGGCTTGCGTGTTTTGATGGCCGGTCCTGAAAGGGAGATGTGGTCATCTCGGTATGACTAGGTATTACGTGATATAATTTATTTGAATTATCCCTAATTGTTAGTATTTTTTACTCGAAGCCATACGTAGTTTTGTATGTGTTTTTGGTAAAATATTCGCAAAGATACGTATGATCATATTCCAGTCCCGTAGTTTATGACGTTAGCTCTTGAAGGAGTATTTTTGTCGGTGCTTCGTATCGCGAAGAAGTCATTTACCTGAAATAATCGCACATCTGTCTTACAGTCGGTGGCTTTGTGCGTTGCCAACAACGATTTAATGTATTACTTGTCATACATACTTGTCGCACAGCGTATTGTTTGTATGGAATTTTGGGTAGTTATTACTCCGAGCCCTAAACAGTTAACATTTTAGGCTGCGTATCGAACATGTTGTCCGTGGAAATACTTCTGAACAATCGAGGGCCTTCTCTGG
>NZ_JADBGG010000028.1 GCF_014873765.1 Desulfomicrobium macestii
TTAGGGGTGCACACCAAGTGGCTCCATTAAGGGTGCCGATGAACTGGCTCCATTAGGGTGCCGACGTTTTGGCTTCATAGGGGTGCTGATCAACAAGCCATCCGCTCGGTTTCCAGCTTATCGGCGACATCGCCCGCGCCATGGGCGTCAGGATGCTGATCCACGGCCACCACCATGAGCGCTACAGCGCCACCCTGGATGGGGGGATTCACGTGGAAGGGATCGGAATGGCGAGGACAGCCGAAGGATTTTTCCGGATATGCCACGGCCTGGGAGACCAGTCATGATCCTTTTCGTCGGGGACGCTCACGGAGATTTCGAACCCATGCTGGAAGCCGCAGCATCAGCCACGGCAGTCATCCTTTTGGGAGACCAGGAACCGCTCGACGATCTGGCGTCCATCCTCGGCCCGGAGATCGCGGAAAAGACATGGTGGATATTTGGCAACCATGACAGCGACGATCCCGAATACCTGATGCACCACGCCGCCATGGCTGACAGAAACCTGCATTGCCGCGTGGTGGAGATTGATGGCCTGCGAATCGCCGGACTCGGCGGCGCCTTCCGGTCCAATATCCTGGGCGTTGACCAGCAAACGACCTTGAATGACCTGCCCATGGTCCGCCCCCAGGATACGCGCCAGAGCCTGGCGCTAATCCGCAAGGACAAGAAGCTCGCCCCGCATGATCACACGACCATCTTCCCTGAAGACCTTGCGCTGATGGCCCGCCTTGCCAGCAAGACCCGCATCGATGTCCTCGTGAGTCACGAAGCCCCGGAGTCCCATCGACTTGGCTATCGGATTCTGGGTGATGTGGCCCGCGCCCTCAAAGCCAGGATTCACGTTCACGGCCATCACCACGAGCGCTATGACGCCATGATTGATGGAGGCGTCCGAGTTGCCGGAGTGGGGATGTCGGGCATGATGATTGAATGGCTGCAGCCAAGGGATGGGCTCTTCTGGCTTTCGGCCTTTCCTGGCGGCAATGTGCTTGCAATGGGATACGACCCGAAAAAAAAAAGTACCAAGGCGAGTTCGTCGGCATGGAAGGGTGCAACGGTCTTACGGCGCCCGACCTGAATGCCTTGCAGGAAGCTGGCGCCTGCTTCTTGAAACGTTCATGAAGAAACCCAAGCGTAGATAACAGGAGAACACCCATGCGCACAATGGTCTATGACTTTTCCAAGGTGAGGCCTCCAAAGAATCCGATTGATCCCGAGGAAATGGCTACGCTCAGGCGGATACTGCGAAAGTATCCTTGGGACATCGAAGACGACCGTATCCGCCTTCACCCTGAGCTCAAGGTGACTACAGGTGAGCACCTGATCTTGCGCAAGTATCTGATGGCAAAGGGTTATCACGCCACCAAGGATGCGGTTGCAGATCTGGATGCCATGAACGCGGTTTCTGATTAAAGAGAGATACAACTTTCGCTTATATTCCTTCTCTCGTTTTTTTCATATAACGCTTCAAATCACTTTTATAGCCTGGATTTGAGCTCATTGCTCACACCTTAATGCCTAACTGATTACTATATTATTTACACTCTTGATTAAAAGATCACTCAATGATGTATCTTTGAAGTTTTTTTGCGCAACAATATATGCTTACAAATCTCACTCATTTTCTCGTGTATTGTTAAAGTAAACACACTCAATATCAAATTAATAACTGGTATCATTATTAGCATAAGTAACCATGTATGACATCTATAAAAATCATCTTCTTAAATTCCAAAAATACGCCGATGTATGACATCCATTCTTTCTTGACACATACAAATCTGTAGGGCTTACCTTCTTCAAGGTATTTTTCAATCAATTTTTTTTGCTGTCTGGTGACAAGGTCTTCCCAACAGGGTGGGACTATCCCATTTTTTTGATTGTAACAAAGTCAAGCTGATCTTGTATGTATGCATTCTCAAAAATCCAGGCCTGAATTAGTCAAATCCAATAACAAAAAATAATCATATAGTTAATTTATATTTATAGATAAGGATAAAAGAAATGACTGCTGTTGAATTTGACCTCTACACACTCATTCCGAATTTCAAATTGGCTGGATTATCGACTAATTCTCATGCAATAACTGCTAACTTTGTTATTGTAATGGCAATCATATCTGCGATTGGAGCGCTTTACGCTTTAAAAAGATTTTTAGAAGCGCGCTCAAAAATAATTTTTTATACGAATTTAGTAGATGGAATAAAAAAGGAAGAGCTTGCTGCAAAACGCGAAGAAATTCTCGAGAAAGCCAAGAAACATGGCAATGGCAACTTATGGCAGGAGTTTGACGAATCCCTCGTCTATTCTTCAGATGGAACAAAACTCTCAAATACATTGGATGCTGATCATTTTTTTAATGAAAGAACCTTAGCCCGTAGCCTAACAGGCAACCGTTTACTAGCTGCAGTTCCTGCCTTTCTTACGGCTTTAGGAGTACTTGGTACTTTTGCTGGCCTGCAACTTGGATTAGCCAGTCTGGAACTTACATCAGAGTCTGATGTCAATGTACTTAAAAGTGGCATATTTAGCATGATGAGCGGCGCGTCTACAGCGTTTGTCACTTCGGTGTGGGGCGTTTTACTGAGCCTTATTTTTAATTTTTACGAAAAATCACTCGAAAGGATCGTTCGAAAAAAAATTGCCGTACTCCAAGATCTTATCGACTTTCTTTATCCGCGCATCACCACTGAACAAACACTCATCCGCATTTCCGATTCAAGCAATATAACCAGTCGAACCATGCAAACTCTTGCCGAACAAATTGGCGACCGTTTGCAGCAATCCTTGATGCAGGCATCAGAATCCATTCGCATTGGGATGAATGAAAATTTGGCTGCGGTTCAGCAAAGCATGGCTGCAATTTCAGACAACATGCGAGAAGGGCTGGAAAAAGGGATGTATGAAATCCTCAAGCCTGCCGTTGATTCAATTTCTCAAAGTGCTCAAACAAGTAGCGGGCAAATGGTCGAAACGCTGGTCTCACAGTTCCTAGGTGGTGTTGATAAGGCTGGAGCAGTACAGCAAGAG
This sequence comes from Desulfomicrobium macestii, assembly GCF_014873765.1. NCBI lineage: Bacteria > Pseudomonadati > Thermodesulfobacteriota > Desulfovibrionia > Desulfovibrionales > Desulfomicrobiaceae > Desulfomicrobium > Desulfomicrobium macestii. The sequence continues at coordinate 3,034 of NZ_JADBGG010000028.1, forward strand.
GCGATGGAAAGCGCAGCAGACAAAGTGCAATCAGCAGTTGAAGGCATGGGCGCACAGATGAACGTTATCATGCAAGCCCTTGAAGCGCATGGCAGAGCTGCTCAGGAATCTTCACAGCAAGCCATCAGCAATATCACTCAAGCCATGCAAGACAGTCAGTCTGCTTTTGATGAACGCAGCAAAGCGCTTAATGATGAATTCAAACAGCAAATCTCAGCGGTATCCCAGGCCAGTTCAAATTCTGTCGAAGAAATGAAATCACTGCTGGCTCAAATTATAGATAAAAATTCGGAGCAACAACTGAATTCAGAGGCACGTTTCAACCAAGTCGTTCACACCATTGAATCCATGTTGCAAACAGTCTCGGAGAAATCACAGGAGATTGACGACCAGCGATTCCAGGCTATGGAACGCCAGTTATCTCATATTTCATCGGTAATGGATGCCAACATTTCTGGATTTAAGCAGGTTGTCTCCGATATTTCCGAAGTACAAGCCCAGCGAGACAGCAGCCGCCAAACAGAATTTTCGAATTCAGTCATGGAGATGCGTCAAAGCCAAGAAAGCCTATTGGAGAAGCTCAAGGGACTTTCATCCAGCTTTTCAACCGTGTCAGACAAAATTCACGCGCTGGCTGCTTCTCACGAACATTTGAGCAAAAATGTTCTGGGCGCTGCAGACAACCTGAATACCGCGTCTGTCAGCCTCGGCACTCTTGGGCTTAATATAAACAACGCCGCTGGCAAGATTGAGAACGGCGCGGCGCTCCTCGATAATAGCGCCAGAGAAACAGCTGGTGTAATCAAAGACTCGACTTTGCTGGCCAAGGAATGCTCCACCAACCTTCAAAAATCCCTTGCAACCATCGACCATATCGAAAGACAAATCTCCGATACTGCAAAAACCATGGGCGCGACTGTTAGCGCCAGCCGGGAAGGTTTTGACAAACTCAAAAGCGATCTCGAACTCTTTGCGTCCGAACTTCTGAAGACATCTGCTCAACATGCGACGTCTCTCGACACTTACCTTGAGCATATTGAAAAAAGAACTTTGAAACTTTTTGGTGATTTTGTCGGCGAGCTACGCACACATCAAAGCGCAATCACTGAAGACGTACAGGACAAATATACCGACTTCTCAAAAAATGTAGAACAGCTCATGCAGGCTTTTGGCCAGCAGACGCAAGCCCAGATCAACACCCGTCTCAACGAATGGAACGCTCGGACATCGGAATACACCAAGACCATGACCGACGCGGTCAAGGCTTTAGCGAGTGTTGTTGATGAAATTGAGGGCAAGGTAGGTAAAGCATGAGCTTGGGCAGATCGCGAAAATTTCAATCAGACATTGACGAAGAGAATCCCTATTGGTTGTCTTTTTCAGACATCATGTCAGGCCTGTTGATCATATTCGTCTTGGCCTCACTGGTGCTTGTCCTGGAGCTTTCCCAACGTAAGGCCCTGGTCGACGAAAAAATCCTGGAACGCACCAAGGCTGAAAAAGTCCGGCAGGAAGTTCTCGCTGAAATCAAAGAAGAGCTACGGCGCAAAGGCATTATGGTTGAAGTGAGCGACAATGACACCGTGCTACGAATACCCGACGATCAGTTGGCTTTTGAATCCAATGAATACCGGGTACCACCACAAGAAAATTACCAAGTTGCAGTCCTCGAAATAGGACGAGTTCTTTACACAGCAATCACAAAAGAAAACAGACTGGACCTGTTTGATACGATATTTATTGAAGGCCACACAGACAAACGGCCTTCTCCAAGAAATCTTGGCAACTGGGGGCTATCCACCTTCCGAGCGATATCAGTCTGGAATTACTGGAATGAAAATTTAGGGAATGAATTGCGCCTTGATCAACTCAAAAATCATCAAGGTTCACCTTTATTTTCTGTCAGCGGGTACGGAGAAACACGACCCGTTAATGAAATTCAGGAGACTGAAGACGACTACCGGCGAAACAGACGAATAGACCTCAGATTCACTGTAATCCATCCCAAACTCGACGATATCTTGTCTATATTGGATTAGCCATGGCATTTGGACGCTTGAAAATCAGCATGCTTGCACTTCGATGCATGGAATGGACAGAGAGTCACTTTTTAGAATTCTCAAAGTGCTCATCACGTCTTTCTGATATATCCAAAAAAGCAGGAACGACCTCTGAACTATTTGACATCTCAGTCAAAAAATTTCTCAGAATCGCCAACTCGGAGAGCATTGAAACACTGTACAAAGAAATAATTAAACCTGTGCATGTCCGAGCAGTGACTTACCTCCTCCTTAACAACAGCTCTTTCCGTAAAAAAGTACCGATCTCACAAAATCTACTTCGTGCCCTGGAAAGGCCTCTGGGCAGACTGAGCAATCTTGCCCTACTCTCTTTGATACGCCTTTGGTTTGAATATTTTGACAGACTTGGTTCAGAAGAAATCCTAAAACTCTTTGGGAAGTTTCTTAATGACCGATTAGAGAAGAAGGTCACAAATCCCAATTGTTCATCAGAGTTTCAAAATCTACATGAGTACGGCCCTGTCATATTCAAGAAAGATGGTCCGGCGCGACTCGTCGAGGCCATTTCGCCAGGCAACACATTGAATGATGTTTTTAACAAGCCAGGCTTGCAGGGTTACGAGTCAGGAAGATTTCAGACTATTTGCCGCATGCTGTACTATATCGATACGCTTGGAAAAATACCTGTCGGCACACATCATAGCGTACTCGATGAAGTCATCAAACGCGACGTTTTCGAAGCTTCCTACAAAGACAATCTGCTTATTGGACATAAAGTTCTCAGCATCATTATCGATCGTTCTCCAGAAGAAGATATTTCAGACTCTTGGCAAAATGTTCTTCTCTCAATCGCGGGAGATCCGCGCGTTCCGAAATCTAGTCCAAAATACCAGAAATGGTGGGCATTTCTCACACAAAAACAAATTTCAAAAGTCTGCGGATGGCTTTCAAAGGTAGATCTCAAACTCTTCTTGCAAGCGCTTGAAGAACACGGCGTCTCCAGTGGCAACACAGATCTTCAGCGCATGTTTCCTTCACGCAAGAAATTCCTCGAAGGCCTTATCAAGCAAGGCCTCGTTAAGCATTCAAGGCTTTTTATCGGCAGCAACGCAGATAAGTTTTTTAAATCTATTTATGGATACAAAGAGCTTCCCTCATACGCAAGAGTCTTAGATACCAATAGATCTATGATTTATCTTCACGTTGGAAACTGCCATATGATCGAAGGCAGCCATTCTTTCAAACTTTGGATTTTTACAAAAATCCCAGAGGATATTAAAATTCTTAATTATACAAAAAGAGAATTTACTGTTTCTGACCTTTCAACAGCCATTGTTTCTGAATGCTCTAACAAATTTTCAAACAATTTTAAATATACAAGCATAATTCATTCACCATCAAATTTTAATTGGCAGCACAAGGCAATTTCTTTTTTAAGGTCAGCTGGTGAAAATTTAGACTTAGAAGAAATTTTTACAAACAGCGAATATCGATTATATAAAAAAATGCATGGTGCATGATATGAAATTTTTTGAAACAATCAGTTTGATTTTAAAAAATGCAAAAAGTAAAAAGTCTTTTCAAATAAATGCAGACTCTTCTGGACTGAATTTTTTTGTATCAAAAGATGATTTTAAAAATCTACAGAAAGCTGATGGAGATGACTATCTCCTCTACCAGTTCATTCACTTGCAAATGCTCCTTGAACAAGGGCAAGCCTCTTCTTTGCCCAACGGTTTTAGCATTTCCACTGAACACGCAATACGATTGGGTGAAGAATTTAGAGCACTTTTCAAGCTCGACAAACGCTTTGAAGGAAAGTTTTCGATTTCCATCTCTGGAGAAACATTCAGTAGTTCATTCTCACTCAAAATAATCCCTACCCGACCTGACGGAAGGGAAATTCCAAATTTCAAGCTTAAAGGTGGGATGCTTCAGATCACTCCAGAAGAGTCCTACCTCCTCGACGAACCGACATGGTCCGCTTTTATGGCCGTCCAAGAACACACCGCCCTCCTGGCTGACCAGCGCACCGAGCACGTAAATCTGGCCACCATTCAAATTCTGCAACATGCCAAAGAGCATGGAGCAAAAATTGACTTGGCCCATTTTAACGACTTCCCCATCGATAAAGCCAACGCGGTGCAAGTTGCTGCCGAGGTTGCCGAAGATGGCTCATTGAGACTCGCGCCTACCTTCAATACCGGGCATTCTGCACAAGAGATTGCGTCAAGACTGGGACAAATTCGCGATGCGTCGAATGTCGCATCCCTTCGAATAGGCAAATCCATTGTCGTACTCGATGAACAGCGGCTACGCGGCGTTCGTGAGATTATCGAACACCACACCATCCCAAAACATCAGGTCCAGGAATTCCTGAAGTCACCTCAAGCATTCCTTGATGCATCCCTTGTCGATCTCGATACCGGATTTTCTTTGCGCGTTCGAGGTGCGGTTAAGTTTGTTCATATTCCCATTGGTGCAACCGACTCGAAGGGTGTGGACTGGTTCAATCTGAATAATCTCGTTGCTCCACCTGAAATCCTCAAAGGCATCATCAAGTCCAACGAAGACCTTGAACAATTCCGCAAATCCCTCGAAACCGCGCAAGGCCAGGGTGCGGATATAATCTTCTTTGATGGCCGGAATATCGACATTTCCGATGCACCTGAGATTGAACGTGTCCTGCAAGAAATTTTCGATGAAGGTTTCGCCTGCCCTGAGGATGTGGAGACAGTTGTTCCCGGCGAGCCTGAGGCAGAGACAGAACGTGCCACCATTGAAGTCGAACAACTTACTGCTTGCGATGTTCTGTCTATGGCTCAAAATTCGTGGCATTCAGAAGAATTGGATCTCTCCGTTTCGCCTCGCACACCGTTTTCTTATCAAGAACATGGCGTCCGCTGGGCCTTAGGCCTTGCGAAAGCATCGCAACACCCCCAAGGCAATGACCGTATCCAGGGAGCGCTGCTTGCCGATGACATGGGCTTGGGCAAAACATTCATGACCCTGATGACTATTGCCCAGTACGGACAGTGGCAGAAAGAAACCGGCAAGACAGTCAAGCCGACTCTCATCGTCGCGCCCCTCTCCCTGATTGAAACCTGGGAAGCCGAGGTCGAGAAATCCTTCCATGTCAGTCCATTCAGAGACCAGGTTGTTCTTTTGGGTGCCAGGGACTTAGGCAAATTCAAAGTGGATGGGGCGAAGCGAGAAACCCTGCAATCCTTTGATCAATGTGAAGTGCTCAGCGAGGATGCCATACGGTTTGCTTTGAAAGCGGGAAAGGATTTCGGGCTTCACCGCCTGGATATGCCTGGAAGGCTCGTCCTGTGTACTTAGTCGATCCTGAAAAACTCTAAAAACGGTCCGTCAAGCACAAGCCTGTACCGACCGAACATCTGGTCGAAAAACGTGCCCAAGCAATTTGAGGCACAAAAAATACAGTATCCGGATGAACTTCCGGAAGTTGAAGGCTGCACAGGCCATGAACAGGTTCACGGAATCGCCAATCCGGCCTTTGAGGTAGTTTCGAAGCATCCTGTGATCGTTCTTGAGATGGCCGATGATTGGCTCGATGGCGGCTCTGCGGCGAAAGCGTGCCCGAGCTTGGCGCTTCTCATGCTCAGTCTTGGGACCCTTGCCTGATTCTGGAATTTCGATGCGAGTTTCTCCGATCCTGCGCTTGCCTCGGTAGCCACGGTCGCAGATCGCCATGGTCGGCCTTTTGCCGACGATACTCTCGACCTGGCTCAGCACTGCGGGGAGAGTATGACCGTCGAAGGGGTTGTCCGGGAAGGACAGTGCGCCAACGATGATGCCGCTGATCTTGGTCACGGTCACGGATGCCTTGGCGCCGAACTCATATTTTTTGTGGGCCTTGCCTTTGCTGATGCAGGAAACATCTGGCTCATGGAGGCTGTAAATTTTGCCCGTGTCGGAACGCTGCTGGCGCTGAACACGGTCGTAGAGGTCAAGAGACTGCCGGTGAATCTCAAGCGCTTCCGGGGAAAGCTTCCGTCTCATATCGCGGATCAGGACACCGGCAATCGTGCGCAAACGCCGGACCGCCCGTTGGGCCTCCCCCTGTTTGCGGCCTTTTGACTTGAAACGAATGATCCGCAGCAGCTTCTTGACCTCGCGCTGGTAGCTGCGCCGGAGTTTGACGTCTTCCAGTTTGGCCATGATGTGGCACCGCGTCACGATCTTGGTCAGCAGCTTGGTGTCCGTGGGAAAGGTGATGTTCTTTTCCTGGACGGTGGAGTCCACGACAACTTCCTCTTCCTTGGCCTTGTCGCCATGGAGGTTCACGGAGACTTCAAAAATTTTGCGCACACCGTCTTCCCCGATCCGACGTCGAAAATAGGTCAACTCGGACGGATCACACGGCAGCTTCCAGGTGAAGCGTTGCTGGCCGCAGAAGGCCTGGAAATACGGATTCTGGACCCAGATATCGACGACGCGCTCATCGCTCAGGTTTTCAAGCTGTTTGAGGATGAGAAGCCCAACCATCAAACGGACGGGTTTGGCTGGGCGACCGGATGCGGCATAAAGCGGACGAAAGCTGTCCTCAAAAACCTGCCATGGGATGGCCTTGGCCAATCCCAGAAGGTGGTGTCGAGGATCGAGTTGATCGATCAGGTCTGGGCAGAGGAAGCTGCGCTGACGGTCCGATTTTTTGGGCTGCATCGTTGGTAACCTCGGAGTGATTTCGACCAGAAAAAATGCATTTTCACTGCATCACTGGTTATTTGAAATACATTATCTCCGATTAAATTTCAATTAATTTCAGCATATTGTCATATTTTCAGGGCTGACTACTTACCAGACTTTGCGCGACTATCAATTTTCCTTATCTCGCATTGATTGGGGTATTGTGGCTTTTGACGAAGCTCAGAACATCAAAAACCCGAACACTCTACAAACTCGGGCCGCCAAGGCGCTCAAAGCCGATTTCAAACTTTTGGCCACAGGCACGCCTGTCGAAAACAGTCTCACAGACTTCTGGTGCCTCATGGATACTGCCCAACCCGGACTGCTCGGCACTTGGGCCACATTCCGAGACTCGTACATTACTCCCATAAACCAGGCATCTGAGGATGAACAAGACCAAGTGCGTTTGGAGATCGGCAAAAAACTACGCGATGATGTTGGGCCGTTCATGCTCCGGCGCCTGAAGTCGGAAGAATTGGACGGATTACCTGTAAAACGAATTTTCACAGGCGTCATGATCGAAAACAAAGACGGCTGGCAATTTGACCCCCTGCTCTCCTCGACCATGCAGGGAAAACAGTTAAGCTCCTACGACAACATCCTAAAGGACTTTTATGTGCTAAAGGAATCAGGACAAGCGGGTAGCAAAGCCCTGACAGCTCTTGCACAGCTTCGGGCAATATCGCTGCACCCGGCGCTCATGAACGGTGACGGGAATCCGGTGCAAAATCCCCATGAGTCCGCAAAAATAACCTGCGTGTTCAATACGATTCAAGCGATAAAAAACAGGAATGAAAAGGTCATCATCTTTGCGATAACCAAAAAACTCCAATCCATGCTGAAAATATGGATTCAAAAGCAATTTGGAATTGATGCAGGGATAATCAACGGCGACACAAAAGCAGTCTCTTCATCCAGCGGAGCTGAAACGAGAAAAGGCCTCATTGAAAAATTCGAAGCCAAGGAAGGCTTTAATGTGATCATCATGTCCCCTGTCGCCGCCGGCGTCGGATTGACAGTAGTAGGAGCTAACAATGTGATTCATCTGGAAAGGCATTGGAATCCGGCAAAAGAAGCACAGGCTACAGATAGAGTTTACCGAATTGGAGCAACCCGTGATGTCAATATATACATCCCAGCTCTTCATCATCCAGAGCATATTTCATTTGACGTGCTTTTGAACAAACTGCTTATGAATAAAATTGCGGTGAGCGATGCTGTTGTAACGCCACAAGCTGTAACTGAAATGGAAATGACGAGAATTTTTGAGTAGATTCCAGAATCGTCTGACAAACTTAAATCCGTTACATTTTTTATAACAAACAGAAGCGATGTCTTACATCCTAAAATTCTTGACACTTTCGCCCAGCTGAGGCTTATCAAAGTGGCTGCAACAAAATGTGCAGTTTATTTCAGGCGCTCATGTACCAGGAGGATGAGGAGGAAATGGCTCAGGTCTTTGGATCAGCGGGAAAAAGTGCTTTTTCCATGGGCGACACGCGGTATCAGGACTTGCTTTCACGCATCGCCCTGCCCATGCTTTCGCTACTGCTGCTGATACCTGTCGGGTATTATCTGCTGACCCGTGGCCATTTTTTCTGGGGTGTCGGGGTCGCTTTCTTCTATGTCGTCTCCATCAAATCGCTTGAAGAGGCCGGGCTCAAACTCAAAAAGCGCATCTCCCACGCCGACACAGGTGCCAAGGCCGAACAAGCCGTCGCCGAAGCCTTGCAAGAACTCCCAGACGATTACTACGTCTTCCATGACCTCGAATTCCCCGGTTTCAACATCGACCATGTTGTCCTCGGCCCCAACGGCATCTTCCTGGTGGAGACCAAAAGCCAGAAGGGAAACATCACCCAGGAAAACGACGTTCTGCTGAGAAACGGGCGCAAATTCTTCAAGAATTTTTTGAATCAATGCTGGAGCCAGACCTACTCGCTCCGGGATCATCTGGGCGCGGAGAGACTTGGCGGACAGACGATCATGCCTATTCTTTGCTTCTCTCGAGGATTTGTGCAAATTCGTGGGCTGGTGAGAGGCGTTGAGGTGCTGAATATCCGCTTCTTACGGCCGTATATCCTCTCGCAGCGCGGGAGTCTTCCGACCCAGGCAAGAGATCAAATCATTCCCCTGCTGGCCGCAGCGTTGTCCAACCCGGCTGCACAACCCAGCCCAAGGGTCCCTCAATCCAAGACCGGCGGCATTGTCTGTCCGAAATGCTTTCATGAGCGCACACAAAACGATGATCTGCACTTTAGCGCGGGCGAATGCCCAAAATGCGGCGTCATCTACGCCCGCGCTCAATCGGATACGCCTGACACGCCCCCGACTACCCAAACCACAAGCACCAAGGATCTCCCCCCAATAGTAATCGCCTTGCTGCCATTTCTGCCGAAGCGATTCCCCTTCACTCTGCTTGCAGCCGTTGCCATGGCAAAAGGTAAACCGACAACACCCAATTTTTTTTGGAATATCCTGGCGCTCAAATTAGCAGCTTGCGCACTGGCCGCCCTCCTCTTGATCGGTGCCTACAAAACCATGCAGGCCACCGTGACCAGCATTTTCAATCCACCGCAAACGCAAACCATGCAGACCCCTGAAAAGCCTATCCCAAATGAGCAGCATCCAATTCAAGCCGTAGCATTTCCACTGACGCACGCGGTATCGTCGGACAATTCGGCAAGGGCGATCACTTTCGTCTTTGAGGAAGATCAAGGACAGAATGTGATACTGCTTTTCTTCGACAACAAGGCCAAGACCCTCGCCTTGCGGGCCTGCGTCCGCGCATACGAAAAGTTGACCACGACACTCCCACGAGTCGACTTGGGCTACGTCATTGTCACCGGCCAGGTCTGGCAGGGGTATGAAGACTTATTCGGCCCAGCATCAGAAGCGAAGAAAGCCCTTATTACCTTGAGTTCTCAGACCAAAGCGGGCAACGTCACGTCCATTCGAGCGACGTCGAGCATGTTCGTTCAGAAGGGAGTCCAAAGCCCCCTTCCTGAAACGAAAGCGTGGGTCAGAGCGGCCGTCAAGAATGCTGGTGGGTACATGAAAATGTAAGTCAGTCAAAATTCTATTCAAATTAAAAATATATAATAAGATTTATTTCACTATTAAAGTATCAATACAATCGCAGGCACTTTTCCCAATGAATAAAAATTTTTCAACAATCGGATACGGATTCCTTCTGGAAGAGACTCTCATGCTGCTCGACGCCGCATTGGAGAGCAATGATGCGCAAGCTGTGCGTGGCTCATGTATCCAACGTTGGCCTCAGAAGTCCGAGTCTAACAAGGAAAAACTGTGGCAACACAAGAAATATCGCTTCCTGGAAATCGAGAACAACTCGATCAAAAACACTTCGTTCCTGAAGATGTTTCGAAAGATTCGCAGCAATGATGAAGCGGTTCAGGATCTGGTTTTTTTCCAGCTATGCATAACAACCCCTATTCTTTTTGAAACCCTTTCACTTTTGGTTACAGACAGCTTTCTGAATACCGGCGAGGCCGTTTTCTCTCGCTATCACCTCGACCAGCTCCTGGAACGTAAGTACGAGCGCATGCCTCAGTCAACTCGAGATCGAGTGCGGTCGATCCTCGTTAAGGCAGGACGCCTGAAGCTTTCGAAATCCAATTACTCGGTGACCACGTCCTGCCCGACCGAGGCCGTTTTGGGCTACGCGCTCTATCACGACGCATCAAAAAACGGTTGGCGGGCACCCTCGACAGCCACGGTCATCAACGAAGGGACCATAGCTCCCATCTTCATGTGCAACCGCGCTTTGCTGATTGCCGGGGTCAACAAACTCGCAACCAAGGGACATTGTGAATATCACCGGCACGGAAGCACGGATCAAGTTCAACTGATTCATCAATCGCTGGAGGAGTATGTCGATGCCTGGAGATAACAAAACGACTCCAGTTCAGGCCAAGGCGCTCAATGAGCTTATAGGATTGGTCGGCGAAAGCCACGTTGGCGGGCGGACTCTTTGCTGCCTGATAGGCGGTCAAGGTTCCGGAAAAACATGGCTTGCGGAACACATGGCATCGCTGGGCGATTTCGGGCAGGCCCGATATGTGAGCGTGAATGACATCATTCTCGACCTGCTGGCCAAAGATCCCATGTTTGCCGAAGTGTTTGAATTCAATGCTACGACCATCACGGCGGATCTTAAACGCTACGGGAACAGACTTCGGAAGGCGGTTCACGACCATGTAGCCGAACAGCTATTACCAGCGGGACTGACCACCCTCGATCACTTGGAACTGGTTTTCGCGCTCGGCATGGACCCCATGACCACTTGGTACAACGATGCCGTGGGAAAAAGAAGAATTTTACTGGTGCTGACAGGACAAATGGCTGGTCAGCTTTGCCGCTGCGGGCAGTACACCCTGACTCGCGGAGATCAACCAATTGTGGAACTGGAGGCCTGATATGCCACTCATGAAGGATATGTTTGATTTCACGCCCGTCAGTAGCTGGGTGGAAAACTTCAACGAGTCGACTCACGATTCCGCCAGCCGGACGCGGATTTTCGAAAGCTTCGTCATGCTGCCCGAGGTTGAGGAGTCGGCCCGAATTATCCTGGACCGAATTCACCGTAAGCAAGGTCGCGGCTTCTTCATCACCGGTCTATACGGTTCAGGTAAGACCATCTTCATGGCATGGCTATCCGCCATTCTGACCGAACCGACGCTGCGCAAACAGTTCCTCGATACCAAGCCCGAATGGGGCATGGATGCGCTCGCACCACGAAAATTCCTCACGATCAACTTTACCGCCATTGAAGTGCCTGACGAGACCCTCGAGCAGGCTTTCTGGAACTCTGTTACTGACCACTTGCGCCACCTCTCGCCGCCAGTAACGGCGACTCTGTCCAACACCGACGCCTATCTGGATACCTTTTTCAATCACACCGCCAGCGGCACCCGCAGCGATGTGGAGAACTGGATTCGTGACAACCGGAGTCTCTCCGTCGTTCAGCTTCGCACCTATGACAAGGAATACCAGAAGACCATCATTGAGCAGGCTGTTGCCGCTCTGAACATTCAACTTGTCCAGGACCGCACTACGGTCACGGAGAAGGTCAAGAAGCTAGTCGAGATTGCCAGAGAGCGCGGATACGAGGGCGTCCAAGTCTTTATTGACGAGTTGTATCTTCACCTAATTCAGAGCGACGAACACTTCAACCGGGGCACTGCATTCCTTGGACAACTGGCCGAGGCAGGACTGGCCGGGGATCAACCGTTCTGGATTTTCGGCGCGGTTCAGGAAGAAATTCAGGCCATCGCTCGCCAAGCCGGGCGCAATTACGATACAGAGTTGATGGGCAAGCTTTCCGGGCAATCCGGCCGCTTCCAATCCATTAACATCCCGGTTACGCAATTTCATCGCATTTACAACCACCGGCTATTCCGTGAAAACTCCAAATGCGTTCACAAGCTCGCCGATGCCTTCAAGGCTGAAATCCAGCCTCATTTCCGGGGGGCTTTTGCCGACTTTCTGAAGCGTTACTTCCGCGAACGCGAACCCATCACCGACGAGGCAAAACACTTTGCCGACGTTTATCCTATGCATCCCTTCGGGCTGTACTGCCTCACCGCGATCACCAATCGGGGCGGCAGATCCCGTGGCGCACTGGGATTTGTCCAGGAGTTCATTGAAAGACGCCTGCAGGATACCAGCGACTGGAAACGAATCGCGGTGCTCGACGACGTGTTCGACTACGAGGATCTGCGCAACAAGATCATCCAAGATGATCCCGAGATGGCCAAGTATTACGGGATGTTCGAGCGATTCTGCAGCACGGCCAGGGACGAAGTCCTATCCCGCGTGCCCTACAAACGCTGGTCGGACGCCGATCAGGCTGCCGCCAAGGTAGCGAGCGAGCGTCTGATCAAAGCCTTGATCGTCCTCTCCATGGTCAAGGAAGAACTCACCGTTTCCAAGCTGAATGACGCGCTTTTGCTGCGATGGCCCGGCAAGGAAAGTGACCCCGCTGGAAGCGATCAGGAAACGGCCCGAATCCTGGAAAAGATTGCCCAAACATTTCCGCCCCTTCGTCAGAAAGGCAGCGGGGAGAATCTGAGCTTTTTCCTCTCTGTTGAAGGTGACGGGGGCGAACGCGAAGAGCTGTTGGTTGAAGTCGAGCGGGTCAAGAATGGCTTCGCACCGGATATTCAGCTTGAGAGCGCCTACCGCTCCCATCTTGAACTGTTCCTCCGCTTCCCGGGCAGTCCGCTGGGCGGCACTATTCCGCCACAACACGGCTTCTCGACCCAGGTGGATGTGGAATGGCAGCGAACTCGCCGCTCCCTAGACTATCGGCTTGAGCCTGTCACGGCGCTGACCAACTATAATGCTGTCATCGGTTTTGTTAAAGACGTGCCCGCCACCAAGGCGTTACACTTGGCTGTGCTCTACCCGTCAGCCTCGCCGCTCGATGTCGAGATGGATGCAGTCCGTCATGGCAACGGACGGACCCTCGTATGGCTACCGGCCACATTGCCAGCCCAGGATATCGATGAGCTCAAGCGTAGCATGGCTTTGGTCAAGCTCTTTGGCGACTACCAGTCCCAGGTTAACGCGGGCGGTGCTTCGCAATCCGTCCGGCGCAAGCTGGAGCTGCTGGGCGAATGGATTGACCTTCCCGCCGGAACCAAATCGGCCCAGCCTGCCCGCAAGTCCACGGAGATTTTGCTCGAGTCCTTTGTGAACGGCGAAATCCGCCAGTGGAACACCAAGGACCAAGCCTGGGAAATCCTCTGTGAACCCGCAGAACTGCTCTCCCTCTACCAGAACATTCCGCAGAGTGAACGCTCTCTGGAGCGGCTCCTGGAAAAGGTCGCGACCAAGGCTTTAGCCAAGGTTTTCCACTTCCATCCGGATTTCCGGGAGGCCTATTCCTTTAGCGCGGATTTGAGCAACCAGATGCGGAAACGCATCCTCGAAGCCATATGGAAAGGCCGAGTGACCGATGGGGATGGGACTGCCAAGGCCGATCTTGAAAAGCACCTTGCACCGCTTGGCCTACTTAACACCAGCGTGCCCGGAGAGGTCTCGGTAACGCTGGCGGCCAGCAGCGTGGAAGCCTTCAAAAAGGCGAAGGAGCGGATTCGGGACAATATCCGCAAGGCAAACCCGCCTGCAACCAGCATCGCGGAAACCCGCAAACGGCTGAAAACCACGGATCTGGGATTGACCGACACCTGGGTGGATATCCTGATCACGCTGCTCATCAGCACCGGGGAGATCAGCGGCTTCACCATTCACGGCAAGACGGTCTCTCAGGATGATCGCACCATTGGCAGCCCGGTTGACTGGCTCCAGGAGCTGGATGAACTCCGTCCCGGGACGCGTCCGGATGAAACCCTGTGGCACGACCTGACCGAGTCGCTTCACGCCCTTGGCCTCTGGAAAGAAGGCACCGGTTACAGCCCGGCAGCCGCCGAGCGCCTCCTTGACCTCTTGAAAGAGACGGAAACCAGTGCCCGGCACGAGTTCCGCCAGGCCGAACAGGCAATGCAAACTTGGCCCGGAGCCTCGGTTCCCGACCCCATTTCCGAATGGGCCGACATCTTTGCGCTGCCCGAGGATGGTAGAGAAAGCCGGGCTGCCTGTTATGCCTCGGTGCGTGGTGCCCTGCGCGACATGCTGGGGCTTGCCGAGGACGACGATATCGAGGCGGCCAATCGTTACACCTGTGTTGAAGAATTCGCTCACCGCGTGCGGGAAGCCCGCGATTTCCTGGATCGCATTTCCGAACTGGCGAGTCTTACCGGCAAACTTCGTGAGCTCAAAGCGCTGGGCGTCCCTTCCACCATTGAAAAGCCATGTCAAGAGCTGCTCGACAGCATCGAGTCCTACGTCAAATCCGCAGGCGCGTCCGGGGAAATGAGCCGTATTACCGCCGAATGGAAGGATCTGCACGAGCTCTATCTCAACCAGTACCTGAGTGAACACGCGGGCCTGCACAATGATCTGAAAGCCCTCCGTGATGCCGTGCTCGGCAGCCCAAGCTATCAGGTGCTGAAGGACCTCTCACAGGTGGAAGGGCTCAGCGCCCATTTTAGCCCGGCCTTTATCGAAGCTCAACTGACCGACCTGTTGACCCAGGTCGGCGTGCAGCAGGTTTGCGAACAAAGCCTGGATGACGTGAAGAGCGACCTGTCCCACGGCTGGGTGTGTGCCGTCTGTGGCTATAAACCCGGCAAGCGTCTGGAACTCAAGCCGGACCATTTCCTGGGGTTGGTTGATCGCGGCACCAAGGAATACCTGGATCATGTGCGGGGCTGCGAAGCCGAGCTCCGGGATTACGTCAGCGACACGCCCGCCGCAAATCCTTTGCTGGGGTTGCTCAGCGATCCCGCAGAGCAAAGCGCTCTCGATGCGCTGCAAGACGCCACCATGCGCGAGCACCTGACGGAGGCCCTGGCTGAGGCGGAAGCCGTGAAGGTGAATGTTGATGAATTGCTGGATAAATTGAAGCCGAAGCTGCTTGGATTCTATAAAACGGGCGAAGAGGATTTTAACAGAAAATTCGCCGACGCTGTGCGGGAGGAATTGGCCCCTTATCGAACGAAAGCTTCTGACAAGCCTTGGAAGGTGGAATAAGAAAATGTTTGTAATTTCAAATGTACCAAGTGTTTTTCTTACGAAACCAGCGGTTGAGGACTCTCGTCTAGATTTTGACTATAGCAACCCGGAATATCGGAATACTTTTCCACCCAACCTCATGCTTAAAAGGTTAGAAAAATACCTGGAGGATGTAAGTTACGGTACTTCAGAAAAGTGCCATGATTCTATTCAGGAAGATGATGTTGCTGTTCTGAGGATGAATAATATTTTCGATGCTCGCCTCAAACTCGACGATTTAGTTTATGTTGATCGGCAAGTGATAGGGGAAAATATGTTACAGCCAAATGACATAGTAATTAATCGAACTAACAGCAAAGAGTTAGTTGGAAAATGTGCGCTGTATGAAGGGAAAATAGAAGCATCATACGCCTCATATTTGATTAGACTAAGGGTAGATGAAGGAAAGATATATCCAGCATTTTTGGTGCTGTATTTGTCATCAAAGCACGGGCGCAATGAAATAAATAAGCGTAGTTGTGGGACTGCTAACCAGTACAACATATCAATTGGGCATATTAAATCTTTTGTCCTCCCTGAGCTGCAAAAGAACGATCAAGAAAAGATAGTAAGTCGTTACAAATCCGTTGAGCAATGCAAGCTAAGATTCTTCACTTTTAGAAATAATGCTCTTCATTCCCTATCAGAAAGAACAAGCCAAAATATCGATTCTATTTTTGCTTCCGAGATAAGTGTTAAGAGTTTTGTGTCAAAGAGAAACAATATCGTTTTTCTGCGAAATCATCTCGATGCAGATCGCCTCGACGTGACAGCGAATCATCCTGACTACACAAAGCTTGTCGACCAGATACGAGCAAGTTCAGACACGGGCCATCTGTCCGATTTGGTTGATGAGTCAGAGGAACGGTTCAATCCTGACGATCATTTAGGCGAAGAAGTCCGCTATCTCGCGATTGGCGACATTGATGGAATTACGGCGAGAATCATCGAACCACAGAAAATGTTAGCGGAGGAATTGCCCTCACGCGCCAGACGTTTAATTCATGCTGGCGACATCCTGGTTGGGATTGCAGGTGCATCTACTGGCACAGAAAATATGGTGGTATTTCCTGTTACGCGTGAGCAGGAAGGCTGGATCGCGACGACTGGATTTTTGGTGCTACGTCCGAGAGACGGGGTTGATATTCATTATGTCTGCTCATTGCTAAAAGCTCCCTTCGTTCTTCGGCAAATCAGGGCATTACTAACAAGTCCCGCAATGCCAACGATCAGCGACACTGATTTTATGCAACTAGCCGTCCCGGTTACGAATTCAGATGCTCGCGAAACAACCTTGATTGAGATAAACAGGGTTTTAAATGAAGGGAGGCAGCTAACCATTCAGTTGGAACAGATATCCGAACAGATCGAGCAACTACTATCTGAAGCGAAATCAAACATCTTCGATTTGCTCGATGATGACAAGTTTTCGGCTATTTCTGCTAGGGCTATGGGCATAGGAAACGCCATGGGGAAGATTGAGGAGGCGCTGCAATGACCGCCATGGAACAAGCTCTGGCTGGCATGTGGCGCGGCCGTGAAAAGCAGAGGTTGCCCTATCTGCTGGTCAATGACGTGCGCGGCTATTTTGCCGAAGCGCCCACCGAACTGCTGGTCGATGGCCAAGCCATTCCCGTGCATGTCTGCGCCAATGAGTTTGGATTGCGTCGTCATACCGAACCCGAGCGTCGGCAACCGAATCCACCCGCTCGTATCATCATCTCGCGTCAACAGCTTCAGCCGGATCATCTGCCGGACTTGCAGGCCCGCTCCAGCGTGTCGCCCCGCACGGTAACGGGTTGCGACATAGCCAAGGCGCTTGGCGTGCAGAATCCCCGGGCCTTGCTTGACCGGCTTCCCATCCCCGCATTCTGGAACCTGGCCCCGTACCTGCCACAGCTCGGCGCTTACAGTCTGGAACGCGTGGTGCTCGCCTCGCTGCTGAACGATCCCAGCGTGTTGTCTGCAGGCTGGGAGCCGGATCGCATTCTCGACAAGCTCTGGTACGAGAATGCGCTGGCACGGGTACGCGAGGTGCTGGGCTCGGTCGATGCGGATGAACGCCGGGCGCTGGAGCGGGAATTCCTGGACGTGGTTCACACCTGGCTCGATGGGCCTCGTTTCGCCTTGGTCGAGGCCGCCGTGTTGGAAAGTGATCCACCGCCGGTGCTGCCGATCTGCCTGCTCGCCTCCATTCTGGACGGCTGGAAGATGCTTACGCCGGAACGGATGCGTACCTTCCTCGATGGCAGCGAACTGGGCGACCTGTTTGTTGACGTGCTCAAGGACGGGCAAAGCCTGCATGGTCTTGCCGACTGGGGCCGCCGCATCACCCTCAAAGACGATACGCCCTGCAAACAGGCGCTGCACTACCTGCAGCACGAAGTCTTTCCGAAGCACCCCAGTGCCCTCACCGAGTCCCTTGCGACAGTGGTCAAG
The DNA here is from genome assembly GCF_014873765.1 of Desulfomicrobium macestii. Lineage (NCBI taxonomy): Bacteria > Pseudomonadati > Thermodesulfobacteriota > Desulfovibrionia > Desulfovibrionales > Desulfomicrobiaceae > Desulfomicrobium > Desulfomicrobium macestii. The sequence goes on from NZ_JADBGG010000028.1 coordinate 20,847, forward strand.
GGTGTGGGCGGCAAAGGCTCGGAGCGCCTGCTGAATCAGCTTATCCAGGTGCTGGAAGCCGATGGTGGCATCCTTGCCCAGGGTCTGGCAGTCACCCTGCACGCGTTGCTCGATGTGGTTGTCAACGGCGAGCGGGCCGACACGCTTCCGCTTGAAAAGGCTCCCTGCAAGCTGACCGATGCGTTGGAAACACCGGATGCCCCGGAATGGGAAGAACTCCTGGAAGCCCTGCGCCGACATCAGGCTCGCGAGCAGTACGAGGACCACGTATCGCTGCTGGAAGCGATGGTCACGATTCACCGACTTACGGACAAGGCCGAGGCGGCGGTTAAGAATCTCGCCAGCCTGGATTGGAAGGCTTGGATGACGCTGGTGGATTCGGTGTATCTACCGCTCTCCACGATGGCGCTGGAGGCGGAACGGCGGTCTAGCCAGTTGCCGGAAAAGGTCAATGTCTTTCGTATCACCCAGCGGGCGAAAAAGGCATGCGACTCTATTCGCATCGCCTGGGCGGATTTCTATGTGCAGCCGAGCCGTGGACTGCCGAAGTGGTTGAACGAACGCAAGTTCGCAGCAGGCACCTGCAGACCTTGGCTGAATAGCGATGTCATGGAATCTGCGGTCAAACCACTGCTGCAGGATTCCGAGATCAAGCAGGTTTATCTGCTGGTCTTTGACGGGATGAGCGTGGCCAACTGGACTTTGCTGCGTGACCGCTTCCTGATGATGCCGGGGCGTGAGCTGTTTCGCCCTTACCAGTCGCTGGGGCCTGAGTTCCGCGCCTGCACTTATCTACCCAGCATTACCGAATATTGCCGACAGGCCATTTTTGCCGGAGCGCCTCCGGCGGAGTTCCGGAGCTGGCCGAATTGGAAAAGTGAACCCCATCTGCTCGAGCGTTGCCTGGACAACCTGGGGCTTTCGTCTTCCTCCTGGTGGGATCGGGACAAGAACTACCTCTGCTACAACGAGAAGGACGCCAACGCCGACACCCTCAACAGGAAAATGCGCGACCTGGTGGATGCCCCCGGACGCCTCAAGGCGGTGGTGTTCAACCTCCAGGATCGACTTCTGCAGAAGGGCATGTCGAGTCTCCAGGAGATCATGCTGGCCTATGTGAAGGAGGTGGCGCTGCCCCACCTGCGAAGGATCGCCGCCCAGGACAAGACGGCCGTTGTCATCACGGCCGACCACGGCTTCACCTGGTACAACACTCAATACGTCATTGACGATTTGAAATCGGACAGCGGACCCGGACGGGATGTCTTCATCCATAACCGCTGCCTGGAATACAAGGCCTCCAACCGCACCACCGTTGGCCCTACGGATGTAAAACGGATCGAGCCGGTTGCCGACTACGGCCTTCCAGCAAGCCTAAATGCCGTTGAGCTGCCCTTGGGGCACGACAGCTATGGCTGGCCTGGAGCCAAGCAGACATCGGCAGGCAACCCCTACAAGGTTCAGGGCAACGACCATGGTGGATTGACCCCGGAAGAAACAGTCATCCCGGTTGCGGTGTACATAACACGAGGAGCGAAATAACAGATGGCAACTCTTGATCAATTTAAAGAATTTTTAATCTCTGACCTGAAATTCAAAGCCCACCAGATCAATGATGGTGATGGTTCTGGCGTTGCCACAACGGTTCAAGGGCTGGACGAGAAAGCAGCGTTTCTGGTGTCAACCAGCGTCGGCAATTGCTATGCCGCCTTCAAGCATGAAGGCTCAGCAACGCTGAGTGAATCCGAGGCCAACCGGTACAAAGCTCTCAGCATTCTCATGCCATTAGGTCAAAAAAATGAACAAGTCGACTGTACCCCTGCAGCATATTGCGTGATAGAGGTTGCCGGGCACCTCCGCCTTTTCTACATAGAAAAAGGAAACGAGATTCATGATGAAATGTCAGCTTGGCCCGATATTCGTGAAGCAGAAGATACCGTTCGAGAATACACTCCTGAGATCATAAAAAGTCTGCAGCAGTGGGCGCAGAAAACACTCCATACGGAAAACAGCCTCTCCCGCTTCGTGCAGCTCATGAAAGGCTGCTGGCAGGACATTTGGGACATCGAGAACAAGCGCAATGACTGGATCTTCGACGAGTTCACGCGCCTCCTGTTTATAAAACTCAATGAAGACGCAAAACCCAGCGGTAGTTTTACCACTGCCAAGCTGAAATCGTATTGCGAGCAAAACAAACACATGGGCGACAAGGCCGCCCAGAACTTCATCAATAACCTGTTCGATGACCTGAAGGGACACCACCCCGAAGTCTTTACTGACGAGAACGAGCGAGTACTCAGCAAGGCGGCAACCGTTGAGCGGGTCATTGCACGTCTTGAAGGGATCAACCTGAAAGACACCCAGGGCGATGTGCTTGGCCGTGCCTTCGAAATCATGCTGTCCGATACCTTCAAGGGTAAAGACCTCGGTCAATTCTTTACGCCACGAGAAATCGTCGCTTTCATGCTGGATCTTGCTCGCGACAATCCAGACGGCCCAGCCTTGGACATCGGAAAGGGGGAACGCTTTCTGGATGCCTGTGCAGGGTCAGGTGGTTTTCTGATCGCTACTTACGAGGACGTGTACAAGCACGCACTCGGGGGCGGCGTGGAGCCACGCAAGAAAGATCAGCTCCTAAAGCGCCTCGGCCAGGAAACCTTCTTCGCGTGCGAGATTGAAGAGAAGGCGGCTCGCCTTGGAAAACTGAACATGATCGTTCACGCCGTCAACGCGCAGAACGCTCAGTGGCTTCACCAGAACTACCTCTACAACGAGGAATACGGTGGCTTGAAACCGTCAATTGAATACGAGGTCGACTTCGGCGACGGCAAGAAGAAGCGCCGCATAGGACCAGACAGCATCGACCTCGTGCTGACCAATCCGCCATTCGGCAAGTCCGTCAAGACCGAGGGTATTCTGCTGGATTATCAATTCGGGCATGAGGTCAAGGTCTTCAAGTCCAAGGGCCGTCCACCGGAGAAGCGACCGAAAAACAGTCAGGACAGCGAGGTCCTCTTCATTGAGCACTATCTTCGGGTGTTGAAGCCGGGCGGCAAGCTGCTCATTGTTCTTCCCGACGGTGTGTTGTCTAACGCCACCGCGAAACCCGTTCGGGATCATATGCGTGAGCATGCCATCATCAAAACTGTGATTTCTCTGCCAAGCGAAACCTTTGCATCAACCGGAACCTCCATTCCGACCAATGTGGTGTATCTGCAGAAGAAGCGTCCGGGAGATGTTCAGGGCGATATCTTCATGGCACGGGCTGATTACGTCGGCCGCCGGGCCAATGGCGACCCGCTCAAGGAAAACGACCTCCCGTTCATCCTTGAAAAATTCCGTGAATGGCAAACAGGAACGCTTGAACTCCCGGAGGAGGATAACGCGTGAGCGAGCTTTATATCGGAAAACATCTCGATCCCAATGGGATGCCGGGAGAGCTGTACCGCCATAAGCTGAGTGACCTGATCACTCACACCTTTATTTGTGGGGGCTCAGGCTCCGGTAAAACGGTAATGGGCAAAGCCATCATTGAGGAAGCAGCCCTCAAAGGGGTCCCCTCGATTATCGTGGATCTCAAGGGCGACTTGTCTTCCTTGGCGCTTGCTTTCGGAGAACTGGCAGCCCCGGCCGTTGCGCCATGGGTCGAGGTTGAAGACAAATCTACGCTTGGTCGCGCCGCCTTGGCTGAAGCCAACACCTTCCGGAAACGGTTATGGGATTGGGGGCTTGCCGAAACCAACGTGCGGGAGTTTTCCAACCAGGTAGCCGTTGAAATTTTCACCCCCCGCAGCGAACTCGGCCGCCGGGTATCCATTCCGCTCATTTCTTCCCCGCCGCCGGACATCAATAAGCTATTTGACGAGGACCCGGATACGGCTTCGGTCATGGTGACCAGCATGGCGGAAGCGCTGGTGCGCCGGGTGATTCCCTCGGGACAGCGGGACCGGGAAACGGATTTTGTTACCGCTCTCATCGAGCACGCCTGGCGCACGGGCGTTGATCTGACTGGCGAGGCAGGTCTTGGGGAATTGGTCTCCATGATTCTGGAACCGCCCTTTGCCACCATTGGTGTGCTGGGAATCGATGACCATATTCCCGAGAACCGGCGTCAAAAGCTTGCACAGGCGGTAAACGGACAGCTCGTCGGCGCGGCCGCCAACTGGGTTCGGGGCGAAGAGATGAGCATCGAGAAGCTGGTGGGAGCCAACCGTGTCGACGGCAAGACCCAAATCAGCGTTATCAGCCTAGCTCACATCACCGACTTTGAGGATCAGAGCTTCGTTGTTGCCCAAGTTGCCTTTGCAATCAACGCCTGGATGCGTAAGCTAGGTAGCGCTCCCGGTGGAAACAGACCGCGCCTGTTGTTCTTCCTGGATGAGATCGGCGGTGGCGGTGGAAAGACCGCTTTCTATCCCACCTACCCCTATACATCCACCTGCAAACCCGCATTGAATATTCTGGTCAAGCAAGGACGTGCCTTTGGTGTCGGTTGCATCCTCGCGACGCAAAACCCCGGGGACATTGACTATAAAGGCCTTTCGAACTGCGCCACCTGGATCGTTGGCAAACTGCAGACAAAAAGAGATCGGGACAAGGTTCGTGAGGGTTTGACCGACGCGGAATTTTCACCTTCCGATCTTGCCAAGAAAATAGCTCGCCCCAAGACCGGCGAGTTCATGCTCCTGAACAAGGAAGGCGACGTCCATTTCATTAAGGAACGCTGGCTCCTGACCTATCATTGCACGCTGAGCCCAGAGCAACTTCGCCGCTATAAAGCCAAGGGGTTGACCCCCTATGAAGGCTCACTGAACACAGACATTGCCTTCGAGGATTTCGAGGAGACCATCAAGTCCGACGGTCAGGAAGAAATCCAATCGCTTTGGAATGATGCCAAGGACGCTATCGGGCAAGCCTGCAACCTGCTCGAAAAGATTCTCGATCACGACATCACTTCCGAGAAAGCACGACTTTGGATATCCATCCTGCGTGACCCGGATGGATTCAATCGCCGCCTTCAGGAAGCCCAAAGGCAGCTTACCGAGTATGCCGAAGCGGCTCCCCTACCCAAGGGTAGCAACGGCCAAGAACCCAGCGCCCTGATGACGTTGCTCTCTGAAAAGAAGAGCGCGAACCAAGGCCCGTCGTTAAACGATACACGGATGGTGACGAGTCCTGCTTCTGCACAGCCACTGGGCGATAGCGTACTTGTGCAGGATGATGGCAGCGTTAACTACAAGGGACGAACGTTCCAGCTTTACCGGAGATACGCTGGCAAATCTGTGGCTTTCATTGAGGAAGATGGCGAACTGAAATTTTCTATCGAAGGCAAAGTTCTCTCGAAGAGCTTCAAGCTGTAGAAAAAATGGAGGCTGACATGCAAGACAGATCACAATATTCAGCGGCAGCATCTTTGCTCGGGTATAGCTACCAGTGCTGTCTTGCATCAACCAGCATGGCGGGCAGCGCCAAAACGGCTGTGGGTCAATAGGAGGCGCGTTCATGCCATATAGTGAGAATCAAGCTCTTTGTAACGGAAATGAATTCCGGGAAGAAAAACTCATTAATGCCCTTGTAATTGCTGAACAAGCAGCCAAGAAGTCTAACGGATGGGTAATTAAAATTGGTCGGGGCCTAGATTTCTACCAAAAGCCCGGGGGGTGGTATGAGCTTGGTGCCACTGATTTGAGTTTGAGAAAGTGTTTGGAGACGAAGGTCGATATTTATCGGCTAAACTAACAAGTAATAACTTTATTAATGATAGATTGCTTCACACAAATTAACACACTGTCAATTACTGCATCTAAATTTAAGGAAAACTATGTCATTCCAAACACCAATCACAATATCTGAAGCCATAGAAAATATATCTACTGCTAAATATGTACTACCCGCCATTCAAAGAGAATTCGTATGGCCTTCATACAAAATTGAATGGCTTTTTGACTCCCTGATGCGTAGCTACCCAGTGAGCTCTTTTCTTTTTTGGAATGTTGAAGGAAAATCTGTATCTGAATACAAATTTTATCACTTTTTAAAATCTTTTCGTGAACGATTTAACACACACAATATTGACATTGATACAACTGGTACGGGAAATTTTATTGCTGTTTTGGATGGGCAACAAAGGCTTACGTCACTATATATCGGACTAAAAGGGAGCTATGCGTACAGAGAAAAGCATAAGCACTGGAACAATGACGAATGGAGCATTCCTACAAGGCACTTATATTTAAATATTACAAAAAAACTCGACGACCAAGCTGAAGAAGATGGACGAGTCTACGAGTTCTCTTTCTTAAAAGAAAGTGATACTAACAAAATCGACATCTATAATGAAACATGGTTTCGCGTAGGAAAGATACTTGACCTTCAAAACATTTCATCTTTCAATAGATACGTACGTGAAAACAATATTAGCGACACAGCAGCAGACATTCTGGCGCGTCTTCAAGAAGTTATATTTTCTGATCGCATCATAAACTTTTTTTTGGAAAAAGACCAAGACCTTCACAAAGCACTTAATATTTTTATAAGAATAAACAGCGGTGGATTACCACTGAATTTTTCCGACCTAATCATGTCAATAGCAATAGCAAATTGGAATACAAAAGACGCTAGAAAAGAGATACACAATCTAGTAGATAGAATACAAGAAAAAGGATTTTCAATTTCAAAAGACTTAATATTTAAAACATATCTTTATTTATTCAGCAAAGATATCAGATTTAAAGTAACTAATTTTTCTAGCAACAATGCTCATAATTTTGAAAATTATTGGGATAAAATAAGAGATGCAATATCAGCAGCATTTGATTTAATCAAAGGATTTGGATACACAGATTTCACTCTAACATCAAAAAATGCAACGATACCTATAATCTACTATATATACCACAAAAACATATCATACAATTTTTGCACCAGCACTAATTTCAAAGAAGATCGAGAAATTATAAAAAAATGGCTACATGTCATGACTATAAAAAGAATTTTTGGCGGTCAATCTGACGGAACATTAGCCCAAATCAGAAAAGCGTTTACCAATGACATCAACGGGGTCACAAAAATATACTCACAAATTTCACACTTTCCTGCCAACGAAATTAATTCACAAGTAAAACGAGACATCAGCATAGGCGATGAATTTATTGAAGAAATCATCAAAACACAAAAGGATGATCGTTATGCATTTTCAATATTAGCCCTTCTATACCCTAATCTTGACTACAGAAATAATGACTTTCATAAAGATCATCTACACTCAGCATCTTCTTTTACTCAAAATAATGCGAAAATACTGAATTTATCACCTGACGATAAATGTATTTTTTTATCAAAAGAATGGAACAACAGCATTATAAATCTTCAACTACTGGACTCAAATGAAAACATGTCAAAGCAAGACAAATCATTGTCAACTTGGTTTGAATTAGAAACAAAGACACGAGACAAATACACACTACAAAATCACTATCTAATCCCAGCAGACACAAGTCTGGAACTCAAAGATTTTGCTATTTTTGCCAATGCAAGAAAAAATTTACTCAAAGAAAAACTTTGGAATATATTAAAATAGTCACGTTAACATAATATCAAAATGATTTTATATGCAAGACACTCGGAGAAAAATATGAAACCTGCTAAACAGGGACATTTTGACGGGGCATGCGGACTTTATTCTATAGGAAATGCATTATCATTATTAAGCAAAAGAACAAAAACTGACGAAATATTTTACACACTATTTAATTTCTTTTGTAAAAAATATGGCAATGCTGAAATTATTTTATTTGAAGGGATCAGCAGAAATCAACTTAATGACATATTAACAAATACAATAAAAATTTTACAGCTTGATCTTAAAATATACAGGCCATTTTGGAACAATTCAGCAAAATCCATTTCTGATTTTCACAAAATACTCGCTGACGAGGTAAATGAGAATCAATCTGCCGCAATCATTGGATATGAATATTCTAAATTTAATGACGGAGATTATTGTTCACACTGGACAGTAATTAAAAAAACAACTGAAAAGTCTTTATTTACTTACGACTCGCACAATGAAAATAAAATAATTTCTATAAAGAAATGCAGAATTTGGGATGATTTTCAAAAACACAAAATAAAGCCATACAAAATTTCCTCTACAGATACTTTTATAATATACAAGTAAAACTATCTTTATTACAAAAAAAAGAAATTTAAATAAAATTTTACATATTAATATTTCAATTTAATATCAACACAGACAGTATAATTTAAAAATAAAAAACTGATATCGCAAAAAAAAACTTAACCGAAGTGACGAGATGACTTTTGACTAGAATTACAATATACTAGACCATATATCATAAAATATTTATCAAAAAATAGATATCGCATCAAATTTTAAAAAAATTAAAGTAACCGATCCCTCAAAACTTCCCATGTCTCTTCAGAAGCCTTCCCATTCCTACACAACTTAACCTGCTCAATCCGAAACGCCCCATCAACAGACCTCTGCACCGCCATAGTCGCCCTCTCTGGCGCGTAGACGCGATAAATAAAAACATCCCCTCGCAATGCCTGGTAGACAAATTCTCCAACGCAATGCCTCATCACCAGACCTTCTTCAAGCAAGTCACCAACGTTGCTTATATACTCGATATCCTTTGTCTCTTTAAGTGGCGACGGCGGAAAGTTTTCGCCATAGTGGGCAATGATGGTCTCTTTTTCCTTTTTGCTTAAATCCCTGGCGATTTTATCGTGCAGATCTCGGATCTGAAATGCGCTTTTCATGGCGAAAAGCTTGCTCTCTGGATTTTCACATTCAAGCATTTTGCACATCATGCGGATATCGCGAATATCACGACAGACCTTGTACAAATAACGAAACGCATCCCGGCAGCTGTCAGCCGCCAGGCAATCCTTGGCGCATCCAAGATCCATCACGTACCGTTGCGTGTAAAACACCTTCAGCACGGGCCAGTTGATCTGCCGGTAATGACGCACTTTTTTCAAAAACTCCCCATCGTTAAGAATGCGGCGCAACAACTCAAGATCTTTTCGCAAGTAACTGAACTCACAAATTTTCGACAAAAACTTCAGATGCGATCTGCTTGAAGCCGCGCAAAACGATTCCAGGATCGAAACGCGGCGACGGGTATAAAGTCTCCTGACATCGGCCTTGGACGGAGCCGGGCCGAGCATGTTTGAAGCCAGCCAAAAGAGGATTGGCGCGGAGCCAGCCATCTCCGCGCTTTCGGGAAACTGACCGACCACATGTAGAAGTCTGCATTGCTGCGAACTAAACTGGCGCAGCACCTTGGTCACGTCTGCGGGCAAAGCATCGTGGTATGCGCGCACAGGGTGCGTTGGTTCAAGGTCGCAGACATCGGCGGAAACAATGGGGAAGTCGAATGCGTCGTCGTTTCTTGTCCAGCGGCCCCCTTCCTTGATTTCCACTCCCCCACACTCGCTCCAGGAACGCAACCGGACCTGGAATCCTCCCTCAGGAGCCAGACCCAAGCTAACGGTCAGTCGCTGCGAGACTGGATCAAATTCGCAATACTCGGGATCAATGATCATGGCGCACCCCCTATTTCAAAAACCCCATTCCCCGCCGGTCGATATCAAGCTTCAATTCCTGCTCTTGGCGTAACCCCTCAAGCAACACATGATGTTTCACGCCCTTTCCGCCATCAAAAAGCATTCGTGAACGAACCGCATGAAAATCCCCCGGAGTCAGGCGGCGCATAGCCAGGAGTTCCGTTTCCAGCTCTTTTGACATCGGCTCTGACACCAGCGGGGCAAGAAGTGCGTCATAAAGTGCCTGCACCTGCTCCAGCTTGGAGTATGTGAATGCGATCTTGTGACTGAACCGACGCATGGCTGCTTGATCCATGTTCTCCCGGCGGTTGCTGGTGCAGATGCAGAAACCCCGGCATTCTTCAAGGGCGGTCAGGAACTCGTTGACTTGGGTGGTCTCCCAGGAATGCGCTGCTTTTTCCCTTGGAAAGAGGAAGCTGTCGGCTTCGTCGATGACAAGGACTGCATCGTCGCGCTCCGCATCCCGAAAGGCTTCTGCGATCTTCGCTTCCGTCATGCCGACATACGGCCCGAGCAGGTCGCTGGCGCGAACAACCTTGCACTCCCGGTCCAGCCTCTCCGCCAGATACCGGGCGAGGGCGGTCTTGCCGGTACCGGGAGGGCCATAAAAGAGCATCGTAGCCGCGCCTGCGTTCAGCTCGCCGCCGCTTCGCAACATGCGATCCACCCGAGTCAGTTTGTTCACCAGGGTATCAACGGAGCCTTCCAGGCTGACTCCTTTTGGGTCGTAGTGCGGCGCAACCGCGATCTTCTTGCGCTGCTTGCCTCCATCACGCAGCATCGTCTGATAAGAATCCACCACGCGCCTGAGCGCCGGGACAAAGGCGCTCCGTTTTCTCCCGCTCAGCGCCGCAGCCTGGGTCACAGACATTTCCATGACCGAAGCCGGAACATCGTAGGTGCGGGACAGGTCTGCCAGCTCAGCGTCATTCACGCGATTCAGCACGCCGCGCCGCTCCAGAATCTGCCGCCACATGGCGCTCCGCTCCTTTCTCCCTAGCGGCTCGAAATGAATACTGAAATGAAAGCGCCGCCGCACCGCCCCTTCCAAGTGATGCACGTGGTTCGTGATCCACACCACCCGCTGGCCGGGCTTTTCCAGAAAGGTATTGAGCCAGGCCTTATCCACGTTTTTTTCCCGAGAGAACATGTCGCAATCGAGGATGCGCTCCGCCTCATCCACGAGCAGGAACGCCTTGTCGTGCTGGGAGGTGATGCGTGCTCCGGCGGTGAGTTGGGCGCGGCGGTCGTTATCCGCGCCCTGGGGCGGGCTCACAGACCAGGCCGGAATACCTTCAGCCGCAGCCAGACTTCGGGCGAAGGTGGTTTTGCCGGTGCCTGGAGGGCCGTACAAAAGGACGTGCACGGGATGATCCCCTGACTGGCGGAGCAGAGCCTGAACATGAGCCACCTGCTCGGCGGGAATGCTGAAATTATCGAGCGGCAGCACATCCCCTTGCAGCGGACGGCAAAAAGACTCGGACATGCGTTTTGAATCGGTCTCGGTCCAAAGGTCCCGGATTGGTTCTGCCAGAACAGCAAACTGTCGATCGACCTCCGCAATACCCAGGTAGGCCAGTTCCCGCAGAATATTCCGACATCGGGAACCCGGAATGCCGAGCATGTGCGCCAGAAAATCAATGCCGCCAAACCGCATGGCATGCAGGTTGTCTTCGAAATAGCTTTCCACAGGACTAAAGGCGCGGTTTATAAACAGGAATTCACACAGCTCAACACTCTCCCGGTCAAGCCCGAACAACTCCTCCAACCGCTTGGCAGCCATGGCGAAAGAGCGCGGACGCTTCATTCTTGTGGAGTGCACGTGGCTGCACTCATCCTGAAGCAGGGCTCTGACGGATTTATGGTGGCGAGGATGTTCCTGCAAAAACTCCTCTAATGCGTTAGTCAGATTGTAGAGGGAGACGCGCTTAAGTTCTTTGATAACCTGCAAATCGTCTTCGCTCTTAGATACAAGAACATACTTCTCGGCATCCTCGATGAGGCCCCGCAGGCAGAAATCAAGCCCTCCAAGGCACCACGCCGCACAATCGAACAGTTCAGAATTCAGAACGATCCGCTTGTCAAAAAGACGCACGAGCCATCCCGCAGTCCTGATCCGCGCATAGCGACTCTCGGGCGTAAAATCGATGGAACCTGAAGCGCTTCTTTTTCTGTGCCGTCTTCTCATATCGTCTCTCCAATGGTCTGCGGTTGGGTCTGAAATCCTGGGCCTGCCGGAGCAGGTCGCTTGAGATCAGTATTACCAAGCCCGCATGATCACAGGCTATCGAGAACACGATGATCGTCCCGCGAGGCTGGGAAGATCCCACGTTTTTTCACTTCCCGCCGGGAAGACATTCTAAAATATTAGAAATATCAAAGTGTTGCACGCAAAAAGATGCTGCAAGTTTGCCGATTTGCGAGATTTACTCCCAGAGAAGACGCATGACTTCGCATATGCGCGGAAAGGTCTTGATTTTCCAATCGTGACAAGACATATTGTCCACACTTATTAACAAATAGCGACAATTTGTCTGAAAGAATCCATGAAGCAGACCCCTGAAGACATATTCCGAGCCAACGGCGGCCAACTGCGCATGAGCGAAGCCATCGCGCACGGCATCTCCCGCTACATGCTCTACTCTCTCAGGGACAGGGGCGTGATCGAGCAGCTCAGCCGCGGGGTGTACCGCCTCGTGGAACTGCCCCCCATCGGGAACCCTGATCTGGTGACTGTCGCACTGCGCGTCCCGAACGCGGTCATCTGCCTGATTTCCGCTCTCGCCTTCCACGAGATGACCACACAGATTCCGCACGGAGTCTCCGTGGCCATTCCACTTCAGGCAAGACGGCCGGAGCTGAACCATCCTCCGCTGTTCGTGCACCGGTTTTCTGGTGCGTCGTACACGGCTGGCGTCGAAGAGCAGCGGATCGACGGAGTGCCAGTCAACATCTACTCCCCTGAAAAAACCATCGCCGACTGCTTCAAATTTCGAAACAAGATCGGCATGGACGTGGTGCTGGAGGCGCTGAAACTCTACAAAACCCGGAAACCCTTCAAGCTCGCAGCCCTGCTCGACTATGCGAAAATCTGTCGGGTTCAGAACGTGATGCGGCCGTACCTGGAGGCAACCCTGTGACATCCGGCAAGAACATCTCGGCATCCGTCAGACAACGTCTCTTGAACCGTGCCCACCACGACGACAGGCCTTTCAATGAGCTCCTGCAGTACTATGCCATGGAGCGCTTTCTGTACCGCCTCTCCCGCTCTGCCCATGCGGACCGCTTTGTCCTCAAAGGGGCGTTAATGCTCAGGGTCTGGCGATCCCCCCAATTCAGGCCGACCATGGATATCGACATGCTTGGCAGGACAAACCGCGAGGACGCGCTCATTCTCCGTCAAGTCCGGGATATCATGATGATGGATGTGGGCATGGACGGACTTTCATTCGACACGGATTCGCTCCGGACCGAGCGCATCACCGAGGATGCCGAGTATGAGGGAATCAGAGTGCGATTTCTCGGGAGCCTGGGCACGGCGCGCATCAACATGCAAATTGACATCGGCTTCGGCGATATCGTCCATCCCGGCCCCGAGATGGCGGAAATGCCCACAATGCTGGATTTCCCGGCCCCGCGACTTCTTTGCTACAGCCGAGAAAGCGCCATTGCCGAAAAATTTGAAGCCATGGTGTCTCTGGGCGCCCTGAATAGCCGAATGAAGGACTTTTACGACATATGGCTACTGTCGAGACAATTCGACTTTATCGGGAAAAATCTGGCCGAGGCCATCAGGTTGACGTTCAAACAACGGGACACTGTCTTGCCTGGAGATATTGAAGCGTTCAGCCGAGACTTTGCCGAAGTCAAACAGACCCAGTGGATGGCCTTTCGCAAGAGACTTGAGCAGGAGCATGTCCCTGTTTTGTTTCAAGAAGTCACGAGAGCGCTTGCAATATTCCTAATGCCGATCGCTACTTCGATCTCAGAACAATCAGAAACCCCCGAAACATGGACTGCCTCGGGTCCATGGTCCTGAAGCCCACTCATTTCACCCCTTCGCGTCCCTAGACAAGTCCATTTTTCTTTTCACCATCCCTCACCATGTCTTTGCCGGGATGCTCCCAGCATCGCGGGACCATCCAGCCCGCCATGATTGCCGCGTCGAGTCGCAAACTGCACAAGGAATGCGTCGACCACATCCAAACCTTCGTCGCAACAAGCGAGGAGCACGATGAACCAGAACGCACAGTCCCCTATCCCCTATGAAGAGATCCTCCACTCCATCGCCATGGACGCCCATGCGTGTTGGGTTGAATCAAATGAGATTTCGCCAGCCAGCCCTGACCATATTGACCACCCGGCTATGCGCTGTAGCCATCCGACCCATGCCTGCGCTACCCAGGAATCCAGCAACCGAAAGTCCCGGAGATCACGAATGAACGAAAGACGGCAGCTCAACGCCGCCATACTCCGCCAACTATTTGAAACCAAGGCCATACGGCTGGAGCGCGGCACAATCTTCGACCATGAGCTTGCCCCCAAAGGGCCGGATTTCGACTTTGACCGCGTAGAAGGCATGCTCCTGGGCGCTGCCATCGGCGACTCTCTCGGGAACACCTCGGAATCAAAGCTTCCTCTGGTCAGACATCAACTCCACGGTGAAATTCGCGACTATCTGGTCCGGGATCGGACCGGCAACGCAATGGGATATCCCAGCGACGACACGCAGTTGACGTTCTGGACTCTGGAGCAACTAATCGATGACAAGGGGGAATTCATACCGGAGCATCTGGCCCGGAAATTCGCGGACAGTGGCAGGATTTACGGTATCGGCCGAACCGTGAAGGGCTTTCTGGATGCATTCAAATCCGGCCGCCCCTGGTACGAAAGCGGGCCGCATTCAGCCGGCAACGGTGCGCTCATGCGAATCGCGCCCATACTCATCCCGCACCTGCGCCACGGCGGCACGGACATCTGGACGGACACTGCCCTCTCGGCCATGATGACCCACAATGACCATGCGTCCACATCCTCCTGCCTGGCCTTCACGGCCATGCTCTGGGAACTGCTGGACATGAAGACGCCGCCCGACCCTGCCTGGTGGCCCAAAAGATACGCAGCCCTGGCCACCGATCTGCAAGGCAACATCGGATACTCCCCGAGAAGCGGATGCATGAAGTACTCATTCGATGGCCCGTTGCATCAATTTGTCAGCGAAAAGCTCGCCTGGGCATACGGCGAAAACCTGAGCGTCATGGAGGCCTGCGAAATCTGGCACTCCGGAGCCTATCTGCTGGAGACCGTGCCCAGCGTCCTCTACATCCTCATGCGCCACGCCCATGACCCGGAAGAAGCAATCGTCCGGGCCGTCAACGACACGATGGACAATGACACCATTGCGTCCATCGTCGGGGCCGCTGTCGGTGCGCTGCACGGCAAGCGAGGGATTCCGGCAAGGTGGGTTGCTGGTCTGACCGGACGGATGGCAGCAAGCGATGATGGAAAGGTGTTTTCACTAATCGAAGAGGCGAGAAAACAATCCTGGACATGTGACAATTTTCTCTGAACGCGCCCTATTAGATGTATTGTGTGTCTTGATTTCATCAACATATCACATTATCAAATCAAACTTATCCTTTCATATGAAAGATTTACATTTTATCACAAATATGGAGCTAAAATGAACCAATACGACATTGACGAATTCCCAACAGAGGTGATTGATGAAATCAAATATTATGTATATAGACTAATCGATCCAAGAAATGGAGAAACGTTTTATATTGGTAAAGGAAAGGGAAATAGAGTTTTTAATCACATGAAATGCGCAATTAAAAAAGAAGAATCAGACGATTTAAGTGACAAATTATCAACTATCAGAGAAATTCGAAATTCAGGCCTTCATGTCATTCATGTTATACATAGACACGGCATGGACGAAAAAACGTCAATAGAAGTCGAGGCGGCCCTAATCGACGCTTACCCTGGCGTAACCAATATCCAAGGTGGACATAGTAGCAATGACTATGGGCCGATGAATTCCATAGAAATTATCAACAAATACGCAGCAGAGGAAGCCGACATTGCACATAATGTTCTCATGATTACAATTAATAAATCTATTATAAATAGCGAAATATACGACGCAGTTCGATTTGCATGGAGATTAAATATTAAAAAAGCAGCACAAGCTGATTATGTTTTAGCAGTCAAGCAAGGAGTAATTTGTGGAATTTTTGTTATCGAGCAATGGAGGGAGGCAAAGAAAATTAATTTTCCAGAATTCAATGTCGACATAGAAGGACGTTTTGGGTTCGTTGGAAAAGAAGCTGAAGATTCCATAAAGCAACTATATATGCGTAAAAGAATACCTGAAAAATTTAGACAAAAAGGGGCATCAAATCCAATAAAATATAATTTCTAATCAAAATATATCAAGGAACTTAATATGAATAATGAAAGACAAACCATCATTTTTCTACACGGCAAACAGTCCACGCCGGAAGGCTCTGGCAGCGGCAAGGCAATCCGGGAACATTTCTCCAACGAGTACAACGTGCTCATCCCGGATTACAAACCCATGGAGCGCACGCACGGAGAAATTGAAGCCTACTTGAAGGAGTACATCTCCCCTCACCCAGGAGCGCTCATCGTCGGCATTTCCCTGGGCGGCTACTGGGCCTATCGCATGATCTACACCCTGCCAGCCAGCCTTGGCCTGTCCTGCGTCCTGCTCAACCCGTATTTTTACAACTATCCCGCGATCGAAGTTCCAATGCCGCCGAAAACCATCCCGATCACCGTCGTCGTCAACCTCGACGACGACCTCATCAACCCGCAGGAAGTGATCAAACGCTTCCAAAGTACGGCGACGATCAGGGCTTTCGAGACAGGCGGACACAGGTTCAAGGACAAGACCCCGATTGTCAGGGAAGTCGCGACCGCATTGAAAAAAATTCGCAACGTAAAAAACTTTGACCAAGGCGATTGAAAGATCATCCAATATAGATTTTGATTTGACAGACAGGAATGTTTGGCAACTCAAAATCTTGTAAAACTAAATTTAGGCATTTTATCATTATATCTAACTGATTACGACATGAAAAATACAGCACTAACTAACTTGTAGCGCAAAAATATCACTGTGCCTTTATCATTAATTTTTTATTGATTGGATCAATCTCATATTTATAAATCTCTAAACAATATCCATCAAACTCCATTTTATTCAAGAACTCACCATCTTCAGATAAAATTTTGGATATCTCACACGGGTTCATTCGAACTTTAGAAATATTTTTTTTACTTTTAAATTTTACCTCAACCTCAACACTTCCGCCACGAGAAAACAAATCTAAGTATTCAGGAAACTTCATTTATTACTCCAAAAAATTAAAAATTCATCACTCAATACAAACAGTCATCCCAATAACAGGCAAAAATAACCACTTCTCCGCTACCCCTTTGCCCGTAGCAACCTTAACAGCGCTGGCATAGGCATCCAGTTGCCCTGAGTATGCTTCGGCGATCTCCTGCAACCGACCTGCCGACCCCATAGAGGACTTGTGGTCAATGATGACGTATCCATCAGGTGTTTCAACGAGAAGATCAATCCATCCCTGTAAAATCTGCCCGTCACCATTGCCGCACGAGACAGGCACCTCAGCACGTACTATCCCCTGCGGCCAGCGCGATCTAACCCAATCGTGTAACGCGGCAGTCTGTGCTTTGACCTCGCTGGCGGATAGCGCATCGCCAACTCCGAAGCCGGCCAGAATAACTTGAATCTCCTCTTGCTCCAGCGGGGCAGAGACATCCGTAAAACTCGCGGCCAGACAGGCGTGCAAAGCGTCTCCAGCCACGTTCCAATCAAGTTGGCTGGGCTTAACGTGCATGGGGGTCCCTATGTTCTCCTGGCAGACTATTGTTGTTTCACGGCCTTCAACGCCTGAAGGCGAGACAAAAAGGGGCGGATACTCGCTGCGACCGTTGGCAGGCTGGAACCAGAAAAGCGTTTTTTGGCCATCCTCTTGCTCCGCAGGTTCCTCTGCGACCAAAAGACGCGCTTCGGACGGAATGCTCGTCCCATCTGGCAGAACAAGCGGAGTTTCCGGCTTCTCACCGGGAGTCATCCAGTCCGCGCCAAGGGTCCGGAGCCATGGAGTTGTTGAGCGGGCCTTGGGATTGTGCGCCAGAACCAGCATGTCCCTGGGACGGGTCATTGCGACATAGAGCAGGCGCTTGCCTTCCTCCATGGCTGCGGCCAGGCTCTTCTTGTTTTCCTCCGAGGCCTCGATCGTTTCCAGAACGTCAATGCCGGTGGATTGCTTGCCGAATGGCCAGGGCCAGTAATGGATGCTGCGCCCGGCAAGAGGATTGTCGGCCCGAAAATCGCCTTCGGAAAACGTGGAGATCGACCACACGCCGCTGCGGATGTTTTTTTCAAGTTCGGCCAAGATGACCACGGGCCACTCCAACCCCTTGGCTTTGTGGCAGGTCATGACCGTCACCGCATCCAGCGCAGGAGTAGCCAATGCATCGGTTTCAGCCTCCTTCACCTCATCCAGCCAGGCAAGAAAACCGGCTATGGTGACTGTCTCGCGCAATGAGCGGCAAGTGAGCTGATACTGTTCGGCAAGATTGATCAGCGCCTCAAGGTTGGCAAGACGAAGCCGGGCCATCTCTGCGTTGCCGCACCATTGCATGACCAAAGCCGGCAGGTCGCACTCCGTGATCAGCAAACGCAGCATTTCGTGCGGGGTAAGTACCTCAAGTCGATCTCTAAGCGCCGCGATCCGAACCAGAAGATGGTGCGCTTCCGGGCCCTCTTCAAGCCAGGCCTTGGATTCCTGCTTCTGCTGAATATAGTGCAGACGATTCGTCAGCCATTCTTCGGGTTCCGCACATTCGGAAAGAGAGATAATTTCGGCGGTCGCAAGCGTATCGCCCTTGTCGCTGACGCGGCGCAGACAGGCCAGCGCCAATGCCGCCTCGGGCGTCTTCAGGAGCCCGGCGCTGGCCGTCGCCACGGGAATGCCTGCACCGCGCAGACTACTGGCCACCGCGTCAACGCCGTCATTGGTGCGGGTCAGGATGGCGATATCCCCGTAACGGACAGGGCGAACAGCGGAGCCGCTGTCAGGCACGCTCATTGCCGAATCGACAAGTGCCCGCACGCCGCCAGCCAAGGCCTCAAAACGTTCACCCACATTGGCGCCTTCCAGGACCCAGTTTGCAAACGCGGGGCTTTTAGTCACCTCTTTGCGTTGAGGCGTGAGAACAACCTCGGATTCCTTTAAGGATTCCTCAAAGGCATGTTTGAACACTGCGTTGACCAGGTGCACCAAAGGCGGCCTTGAGCGCCACGATTTATCGAGAATCCGCACATCGCCACCGATCTCCGGGAAGGCCGCAAGCAACCGCTGCATGAGCTCCGGCGAACTGCCTCGAAATCCGTAAATGGCCTGTTTGATGTCACCGACGAAATAACACTGCTTCGCGAACGTGGAGAGTTTGAGAAAAAGCGCCAATTGCATGGGGCTTGTGTCCTGGAATTCGTCCACCAGAAGCAGATCGAGTTCGTCAGACAAAACCGCCACAACATCAGGATTATCCAGCATCTCCAGAAAAAGGGCTTCCTGGTCAGTGAAATCCACGACGCCAAGTTCTTTTTTCCTGGCCTGGTAGTTCTGGATTATGGCTGCACAGGTTTCGAAAAGAGTCTTCAGATAACTGCGAATGTCAGCATGTAGCATCGGATGTGCCGTACACATGCCCGCAAAATTTGCGGCATCTTCGATCGCCGGGGTCATCGCTTTTTTCCCAGGATCGTTCTTTGAAAACTTGATCCACTCGGACCAGGGAGCCCTGGAACTACGCAGCGCACGTCGGAAATTGAGCACATCCTGGTAATATTTTTTAGTCTTATTTGTGACCTTTTCCATGGCAAGAAAAGGTTTCAAATCCTCAAGAGCAGTCTCGATGGCAGCCATGAGCTGGGCCGACAAGTCCTCGGCATAGGGCTTTGCGAATTTATCAAGCAGCGACTCGGCATTACGAATCGCCATGGCGGGCAGCGTGGATGGGTCGATCCGGTTCGCCCGAACTTCCATGACCAGTTTGCGCAGGTCGGCTCTCCAATCCTCGATGCCAAGCCGCCACGAAAGTCCAATCATCTCGTCGACGGTTTCACCGGACAAAACATCATCAACGGTCTTCTGCATCAACACCTTGGCCTGATTCTCATCGACAACCTGCAACGTCGGGGCAAGGCCGTTTTCAAAGGCGAACCGCTCCAGCAGCTCTCCGCACACCCCGTTGACGGTCCCGATGCGAGCCTGGCCCATGGCGTTGGCCAGATCAAAAAGACCATTCCCCAGGAGATGCTGCCGCACGCGCTCCCGGAGCTCCGTCGCGGCCTTGACCGTGAACGTCGTGGCGATGACCCCGCCAGGCTGGACACTGCCCTTCTGCAATTCATCCCCAAGAATCTTGGTCAGGGTATATGTCTTGCCGCTGCCTGCCCCGGCGCTGATAAATTGAAGCGTGCTCACAGTTCTTCCTCCCATCCCGCCAGAGCCAGATACTCGTTGTAATTCTGATTGAGGATTTCCAGTGCCATGCCATCGGCGGGGGCAACCGCCACCTCCGAATCATCCACCGCCACCTCGATGAGGCCCTGATCAAGGAACTCCCGCCGCCAATTCCAGGTCACCAGAAAGCGGCTCCAGAGCTCCAGGGCGCCCTCGTCCTTGACGTCGTCATCCCTCATGATGCGCTGCGCGTTAGGGAAAAAGCCTTGATCCGGAGCGATGAGCTTGGCCTGGCTGATGATGAAGTAGCTCAGGTCCGGCCAAACCCCATACTGCTGCCTGACCAGTTCGCCATAGAGAGTCAGCTGCAGATGCCGATTCTTGGCCAGCTTGTCCGGATACTTCTTCCCGCCGGCCCATTTCATGTCGATGATGGCCCGCCGCCCATCCGCGCGAGTCACGAGCAGGTCGGCATAACCCGTCAAATGCCCGCCGACAAATACGCCTGCAAGTTCCACTTCCGGCTCGACCTTGACGACGCCTGCCGCTCGCAACTGCGCCTGCAAGGCGAGCATGGCCCGGAGCAGTTCCGCGCGAAAATTCTGCAACTCCGTCTTGCGGCCCGGCATGAGGAGCAGCGCGCCCTCGGTTTCGACAAGACGGTCAAAAGCCGGTGCAAACCACGCCCGAAGCGCCTCGTCATCGAACCTGAGTGCTTCGGGCCACCTGAAGAACCGCTCCACCAGCGAATGGGAGAGATTGCCAAAGAGCAGAAACGAGTCCCCCGCTACGACGATCCTCCCGGGCTCCAGCTTGGCGTGATAGCGCAAAACCCATTGATACGGATTGAAAAGAAACGCTTCGAGGCTGGAGAAGGACTCCTTGTCTCGCGGGCTAAGTGTGGCGCCTTGCGGCATCCGCCACCAGCGCTTCAGAGCGGGAAGCGGTTTTGCCTCTATTTGACGGCAACCAGGGCCTGGGCGTTCAAGTATCGTTTCCAGATCTGCAACCTGCGGCTTGTGATCGTCTTCAAAGAGAGACTCGATCATGAGCCACAGAGGATGCACTTCCTGACCGGCCGGCGGCAGCACCAGGACGGCCTGGCCTTGCGCCGCCAGAATCGGTTTTTGCCAGTTCAATGCCTCTTTGCGCAGTTCTTCGGTCACTCCGGGCATGCGCACGCCTGCGGCAAGAAGCGAGGCAAGCTCGACAGACGACCAAGGGTAGGGTTTTGGCAGTGATGGGGCTTGCAGTTGCCACCACACCACCCGCTCGGCGGGATCCACCGCCGCCCCTGGACTTGAGATCTTTCGGCACGAGCCGGCCTCGGCAAACCTGAAAGGATTCCCAGCGCCCTTGGAGGTGCATTGGTTCACCAGCACTTGGAGCTTGCTTATCCCGATCCCGGTCTCTCCCTGTTCGATCAGGGCCAGCAAAGCGGTTTGGCATGCGACAGCTTGTGCGTGCCCGCCCTGGAAAACAGCTCGCCGCACAGGGTCCGGATCACCCAGGCGGACGCGGAAATGATCGGCGACCGCTGCAACGCGTTCAGCGACGTACGTAATGGGAGCCGTCTCGCCCAAAGGATAACGCTCATGCTCCAACCAAAAGCGGATCTTTTCGTCCGCACGCTCCCATTCGAGGCCTTTTTCTTTCCAACGGGATTGGAGCTTGCTCACGGTTTCCTGCCAAGGCTCTCCCCCAATGCCTGGATACGCGGCCACGGTTTCCGCGAGCTTTGTACTGATTTCACGCGGAATGGAACACAAGGGATGGGCCATGAACTTGATCAGGCCGTGGATATCCACTGGCGTCCATAACTGGGAAAGGACAAGGGGCAAAAACTGAAGCGCAGGACGAAAGGCGCTGAGTTCCTGAAAGTTCGGACGGGGCAGGTCATACACCGGCAATGTATCGGCGAGGGCATCTGGCTGGGGGACAACCAGAAGCGTTTCCCTGGGCGACCGGCTTAGAAGCGTGCTCAGCCAGTATCCAGCAGATACAGGGGTTTCGCCTCTTACGATGGCAAGGCTGCCGTCATCCACCCAATGGAGCTTGGGGGGGAGATCACCGCTCGCCTGTGCGGCAAAGGCGGCTTGAAGCTTGCCGAGAAGGCAATCAGGCGATGCCGAAGGCCTAGGCGACTGCATGCTGAGCGGCAATTGCCGCAGAACCTCTTGCCAGGCCCAGGGATGCCATTCCAACGGCTCGCAGAGTTCCAGGACGGAAATTCGAGGTTTGCGCTTGCGCATCCTTGCAGCGACGCGGGCCAAGCGCTGACCTTCAGACATGGGCACGCGTCCGGAGGCCTCGGTCTCCACGTCCTGCATATCTGACAGGCGCGCAGGGGCCTCTTTGGAAAACACGCCGCTCCATCCGTGAAGGTGCCATTGGTCCCGCCAGTCCAAAAGGGTCCTTGCCGTTTCCAGATCATCCACCGCGAATGTCTTATGATAAAAACGATCGGGATGGTCGCATCGTTTGAGGCATTCCCGATACGCCATGACGCGTTCGATGGCCGGAACCTCCCTATGGGGCAAGCCAAGCTGCATTTCCAGAATGCCGAGCAGTCCAAGAGGGCCGGTGGTCTTGGCATCAAGCTCGTCGACTCTGAGCGTCCCGTGTTCTCCATCCAGGTCCTGGCCAAAACGAATGCGCATTATGTTGCCCTCAAAAGGAATCTAGATTACGGCTACTACCAAACATAGTCGAAGAATTTCAGCATGTTTCCTATACGATCTGCAAACGTGCTGTTTCTTAGCGCAAGATCACCGGGCAGGCTACCCTTGATCGCGGAGATGGTCCCGTACGTTCGGGACGATTATAAAATTGATGCTCAAAGCCCTCATTTTCAGGGCAAACCCCAACCATTCGAGATCAGCATGGACAAAGATTCCCAGAAGCTCCAGCAACTGCAGCGCATCCTGCTCCTCTACCAACTCGTCAAGACGAAACCGGAAATGTCCTCCAAGGCACTTCAAAAGGAGCTGGGCATTGGCAAGTCGACTTACAACCGTGATCGGGAATTCATGAAGAAGCTGGGGGTCAGCTTCGAATATGACAAGGCAAAAAAACGGCAGGACCTCACAAAGGATGCGTTCCTGCCAATTCCGGACCTGAGCCTCGACGAACGCCTGGCCATCATCCTAGCGTTGAGCCAGTTAGGGGAATTGCAGGAGTCCTTCCTGGCCAAGCACGCCCGGGCAGCTGCGGCGAAACTCATGGCCGGACAAGAAAAATCCTTCTGCGACGTCTGCAAGGCACTGCTCGAACAGGATCTCGCCCATAAAGGGCATCCACGGCAGGAGCGGATCGTCCCCGACCTGCTCAACGCCACCATCAACCGCCGGCGCATCCGCATCAGCTACTGCAAACCGGGCCAGCCAGCCGAGGATTACGAGGTCGAGCCCTATCAGGTGTTCGTGGTCGATGGGTTCCTGTACCTGGACGGCTACTGCATTGAGCGCAAGGAGATCCGCTGTTTCAAGGTGTGCCGGATCCGCAGCGTGCGCGACCTTGGGCTGACATTCTCGAATCTGCGCGAATACGACTTCGCCCGCAGGCGGACCAACGTCTTCGGGATCTACGCCTCGGACCAGGAACCCGAGCACGTCAAAGTCTGGTTCGCAGCGGAAATTGCACCGTTCATTCGCGAAGAGTCCCGCCACGCATCGCAAAAGCTCACCGAAAACAGTGACGGGAGCCTCTTATTTGAGGTCGATGTGGCGGAACCGGAAGAGGTCTTGTGGTGGGCCCTGCGCTGGGGAGGGAATTTCGAGATCATCGAGCCGCAGTGGCTCAGGGACGAGGCCATCAAGACCATCAGGAAGATGGCGCAGCGGTATAAGAAACAATGACAGGGGCAGCATTTATATCAGGTCAATCGCGCTACGTGTGACCCAACTTTTGGAGGGGCCAAAAATGCTCGAGTTTTATCGTTCCCAGTCCGTGGCTATTCTTGGACGTTCGTATGCAGAAATACCATAGGATTTTGGCAGGACTGGCTATATGGGGATTTGGAATGTTACAAGGATGACTTCCCCAAGATTGGCGTGTCGGACAAGCATCGTGACTAAGGTATGTCGGACAAAATTTAAAAAAAGGCATCAAATGTTGTTTTTAGTCTTCATTGCGGCTCAAATTGACCACTGATTCCGGTCTCAAAGGCGTCGGAATCAGCTAGAAAATTCTTAGCGGAAGCGACTGAATAACTCGACATATTCCATCATAAAAAGAATCATCAATGTCGTGGCTAGAAATAAACCGGGCACCCTCTCGACATCGAACTCAAAAGCTGTTCGAGGCTCCACTTCTGCCATGAGGATATGCTTCAAAAAACAAGTATTACTTTTTAGCATGATCCAAAAACCTACCAATCATAAACTCAATTTCTCCAGAAAGGGCTTTCAAAAAATAGCCACCATCTTTTAATTCAAAATCATATTTTTTATCTATGTAATTTTTAATTAAAATATTCATATCCTCTTCATCCTTCCTCATCTTATCCGCATATTTTTCCCCGAAAACAATATAGTTTAGATCCAGATTATATTGTTTTGCAATCAAAATAGCCCACGCTGCCGGAAACGTGTTCCCGGTTTTTTGCTTCGACACTGAAGCACTCGATATCCCCAAAAACTCTGCAAGGTTCGTCGAAGTTTTGAGATCCGTCTGCTCGGATATCCGCCTGAAAACGTCTTCGAACTCCAAATCCATTCCCGCACGACTCATCTAGTCCTCCAAATTTTTCATCTTTTTCCTAAATCAATTTAGGAAAAATCTAAATAATTTAACGATAATATGATAAATATTTCGATTAAACGCACTTATTTTTAAATATATATTGACAAAACTAGCCTAGAGCTATATATACCCATCTCATAAGTCAACTTTTTTAACCAAAAACAAACAGGAGATTTCTGATGAACAAGAACAAAAAAGACAACAACCTGGTCCCGTTTGGAAGGTACGAAGGACAACCCATCGAAGTCCTTTTGGCCGACAAGTCGTACTGCGTTTGGATGGTTGGCCAGGCCAGCATCCGCGAGCAGTATCCTGAACTGTGCGATCTTGCATTCAAAGAACATGGAACCGGCCTCAAAACGCCAGGCCACAACAGAATGCAGGCTGAATATATGACCGAAGAAGTGAGCTTAAGATTGTTCTACATGGTCAATCCGAAAATCTTCGATCACGACAAAGAATACTATGTAAAGCATGTTGACAAATACTTTGCAGATAAGTTGTCTATCGTCAAATCGGTATGTGAACGCATGAGCAACAGAATTTCTGAAATCAAAAAAATGGCGACTGAAGTACATGCAATGTCAAAAAACTGGGATTTGTATGGACAAAAAACCTTCGCAGTCCCCGTTTCTCCGTTCAAAAAGTACACGGATGGAAGAGAACAGGAAGAATATGTGTTCAAAAATCCTGTAAGCTTGATTGTCAACGATCCTGAAGAGATTTACAGGAACACTATCCTGGATTTTGAATTGTTCTATACGTTTTTTGAAGAATTCAGATCGTACTTGGCTGAGTCACAGTTCAAGCAGATCAGCCCTTGCAAGACTTCTTTCGAAAAAAAGTTTAATGATGTAACCATTGAAATCAAACACCATGAAGAAATTAGCCCGAAATTCTCATCGCGTGTCGAGAAATTCTACGAACGTGCTTTGCACAGATACTCCACTGGCAAAAATGAAAAGCACAATTACCCGGACTTCTTGCTTGCAGAATGGAGATATGCAAACCCGAGAAAAACCAGTGAAATGTATTACGTCGAGCTCAAGCCAAGTATTGGCGATGATTATCACACGGTTTTAAACCAGATCTCGAACCGCAGGGAAATGAATGAGGCACACATCAAGCAGAAAACTTCACAAAATGTGAGATACATTCTTGTCATCGGCGTCTACGACGGAACCGGCGTTAGCTTTGAAAATGTCAAAAGAATCTTCAAGACCGAAGAAATTGATGTCGTGCTGGAAAAAGACATCGATAATGTTAAGCTGCCGAAGAGTGAAAGAGATTTCAGAATCAGTCCTTTTGAAATCCCTGCTTTGAATGAAATATTCGGCATCCTTGATTCTGTGAAAAAAACAATCCACAGTACGAATGAATTTTTTGCTGACAGCAAGAACAGCGCAGCAGGATTCTAATCAATTCAAAATCAGCACTGCGCAGCTACGTGTATATAAAAACTGCACGCAGCTGCGCAGTTTCGTTTCAGAAAAGCATTTCGTCCAAGTTTACCCCGCGTTTCCTGAGCTGGTATAGCACCTGCTCCTGTTCAGCCTGCAGTTTATGATCCGCACCCCACCTCGCCAGAGCCTTCAACTGATCTCCGCGCAACGAGTCCACCCTGAATGATCTGGCACCCTGCCATGCAGGCAGATCGGACTTCAGGAGTTCCAATGTTTCCTGATTAGGAAAGAACTCCCCGTCACGCCCCGATACGGCGGACAGCCTGTCGAATATAGCCAACCCATCAGGATCGAAGTCCCCGAAGTGAATCCAGCGGCATGAGGCCGGAGCCGATTTGAGCCAGGCGGCCACCCCTCTGGAGGCGTAGCCACCCGTGTAAATGAACAGTCCGGCAGGCAGGGCAAGTTCCAGAAACGGAGAGAGATTTTCGCAGGTCATGATGAAGCGAAGATGCGACAGATCATACTGCTCGGGGCGAGCATGAGAGGACATCAGGACGGCCTGACCCTGGTATTTCGTGACGTCGTAAAGATCCGGGCCTCCTGCTGTGTGCGGGAGTTCAGAAAAAGCCTTGAGACGCAGCTCTCCCCGACTGGGCTTAAGGGCGAGCCAGTCCTCGTAGATACGGGACAGGATGGAGACGGAGCCGATGTACTTGGAATCCCCGAAGAGTTCGGCGCTGAGTTGCTGCCGCCAGACCATGCCCACGGTCTGATCGGTCTTTTCCAAGGCCATGAGCAATCGCAGGCAGTCTGGCGCCCGATCGGCGATCCGAACTCTCAGTCCCATGGCCGCCGCCAAGGTTTCGGCTGAGTCCAGCTTGGCGATGACGTCCAAAAACTCAGGCGTAGCCAGCAAGCGGCCAAGTTCTTCCGCATCGGCCAGTACGGCGGAGCTCTTCTCGCGCCGCACGATCCCCGCACGCTCCAGCATGGCGAACTCGGCGTTCCAGCCCGCTCTACCCCGCTCCAGCAGACCGCGCCAGGCAAGGCACCGGGCAGTAAGATCCTTCACTCAACCTCCCCAACATGTCCGGAATCTTCGCTTACTGCGGCAACCGTTTCCGCCGCCTGCGGGACGTAGACGCCCACATGGGTCACGCCCTGGGGCAGCGATGTGAGGATATGGGTCAGCGAGTCGGAGATATTGAGCATCCTGGGCAAGGCCAGCACCAGCTGGCACTCCACTCTGTCCAGCAGGTCGCGCACGGTGTTCATAGCCCGCTCGTCAAGACGCTCGGCCTCGTCCAGGGCCATGAGCAGGATGCCGCTGCCGCGATGCTGGCCCGAGTCCGAGCCTTCATAAAAAAGCAGGCTCAGGCAGATGGCCAAATTGATGCCCAGACCCTCGCCACTGGAAAAACCGCTGCGGCGCTCGCGGCCTTCGTCGTCCTCGATGGCCCAGCGCAGGCGGACATAGGTGCGGTAATCCGTGATCTGGTCGTCTTCGAGCTGCGCGCCCTTGGCGTGACGAGCGATGATCTCCCGAATCTGATCCAGGAATTCACGGAGGCCCACCGCCGTTCCAGACGAAAACAGCGACAGCTGACCAGTGCCCCGCAGATGTTTGAGCCCCTCATAGGCGGGCTCGTGCACTTTCTCGAGATACACCTTGCGCACCTTGCCAAATCCCAGGTTGGAGAGGATGTCGTTGATCCTCTGCAGCTTGCGGGTCAGGGCGCGGATATCGGCGTCCACATTGTTGCGGATCGCTTCCACGTACCCGCGCAGCTTGCCTTCGATCTTCGCCAGTTCGTCGCGTAAGGCCTTGAGCTTATCTTCCTCGCGATCAAGCTCCACATCGGGAGGTAGCAGCATGGTCAGCACATCGCCCACCAGCTGATCGGGTTCCCTGTCCCGGGGCATGGCCAACTCCTGGCCGTATTCCCGGCAGACAAGCTCCAGTTGTCCGGACAGGGCCACCCTGGCTTCGGCCCAGGCCTGCCGGGCCTTGTCCCGCCTGGCCTCGGTCCAGTCTCCGTGGAGGGCGGCGGGATCTTCGGCCGGATAGTACCGGCTCCAATGGACAGTGGCCTGCTCCATTTCCTGGATAGCATGGCGAAGCTTGCCGGACATGTCGTTCAGGGTGGTAGACCGGTTCTGCACATCGGCCCGCAACTTGCCCAGTTGCTCAGCTCCGGCGCGGATTTTCCCCTTGATGGAAGCCAGCTCCTTGGTCAGCTCCGCCACCCGCCGCGCCATGAGTTCGGCCTGGGTAAAATCGACGCAGCCCTCCAGGACATCGAGAGGCTCGTCTTTTTCCAGGCTCTCGCGCTGGGCTTGGGCTTTGGTCCTTGAATTCTCGGACTCCCGCCGCTCCCGCTCAAGTTCGGACTGACGTTTCTGAAATTCTTCCTGACTGGCGCGCAACCGCACCAAGCCCTCTTCCAAAGCTTTCACGTCCCGCTCAAGCTCCGCTATCCTGGCACGCACGGAGTCGAGCTGCGCCGGGCTTTCCGCCAGCTCAAAGGCCTGAATGCGATTTTTAAGCTTCTCGACGCAGTCATGGCAGGCCTTGGTCCGGGCCTGGCTTTCGGACACTACACGGACCCGCTTGGCCAGTGCCTCCTCAAGCACCACACTCTCCCGGTCGCACAGAGCGTCCCAAACCCCGAGCACCGCGGCCAAACGCTCTTCCAGGGCCCGCTGGGAAGCCATGTCGGTCTTGAGGCGGGCCATGGTGGCATCGCATTCATCCAGTTCCCGGGCCAGGGCGATGAGCTGCTCCGCCCGTGCGCGGCTGGATAGCCAGACCGGGCCCTGCGGCTCGTACCAGGCCAGAGCGCCCCGCCCGCCGACAGCGGGAGCGCGGCTCGCCCAGTCCTCCTCCCCGGCCTCGGAGGTGACCACGAAAACCCTGTCCGATCCTTCCAGCTTGTCCAGAATCTTGGCGCCCTCCCTGGGGCGAATGGCCAGGGCAAAGGGGCCAAGACGCGTCTGCCACGCTGCGGCCTCCTGAACGTCAAGCTGATCGAAGTCCATGGCCACGGGATCGGCCAAGCCCTGGTCGACCATACGCTGCGCCTCGGGTGGCAGGGGCGGAAGGCCCTGAGCCAAGGTGTCGCGCAGTTCCTGAATGCGGGCGCGCTCGGCCACAAGCTTCTCTTCCTTGAGACTCAGGCGGATGACGTCATCCTTGGTGGCGCGCAGCCTGGCCTCAACGTCCTCACGCTTGGGAGGATCGGTCACGGCGTTCGCGGCAACCAGACCATTCCATAGCAGCAAGGCTTCTTCATGGCGCTTTGTGCGGCGGCGTAGCTCTGTCAACTGCTCCTTCCACGTAGGCAGAAGACGCAGCTCTTGAAAAGGCCCGTCCCACTCGTTCCAGGCCTCGACGACATCGAAGGCCGAGGCGACCTTGCGGCCCAAAATTTCAGCAGCCTTGGTCAGGTCGGCCTCGAAGCTCCGCCAGGCTTTCACGTCCTTGGCCAGTTGGGTTTCCTGCCCGGCCATCTTCTCCCGTTCAACCAAAAGCTCTGTGCGCTTGGCAGTGCCGGCAGTGACCTCCTCTACGACGACGCGATATTTCTCCGTGATGCCCGCCTGCTCGGTGAGAATGGCCTGAAGACGCTTGTCTGCCAGGGCCAGATCCTTGCCTGCGGCCACGTATTCCTTGTGCCTGCGCAGCTGGGCATCCAAGGACGACTGCTGTTTCTGCAGCAGGTCGCGTTGGGCGGAAATCCCGGATTCCTGTTCCTCCAGCC
The DNA here is from genome assembly GCF_014873765.1 of Desulfomicrobium macestii. Taxonomy (NCBI): domain Bacteria; kingdom Pseudomonadati; phylum Thermodesulfobacteriota; class Desulfovibrionia; order Desulfovibrionales; family Desulfomicrobiaceae; genus Desulfomicrobium; species Desulfomicrobium macestii. Next base: position 50,886 of record NZ_JADBGG010000028.1, read on the forward strand.
CGGTCAGAGACGTCTGCTGCGCGGCGAGTTCCTGCTGGGCCTTTTCCTGTTCCGACCGCAGCCTGCCCTCCTGCTGCCGCAGGGTCTGGACACGTCCCGAAGAGACCACCAGGTCGGCGGCCAGACTCTCCCGGCGCGCGCTATCCAGAGAAAGGCGCAGCTCCTCGAGTTTGAGCCGTGTCTCCCGGAACCGGACCAGCCGCTTAAGCCGCTCCTCCACGCCGCGACGATCGTGCATCAGCTTTTCCACATCACTGAAAGTCAACTTCATACCCGATGGCGGCGGGCAGAGCATGTCCTGCAGAAATGCCTGCAGGTCCGTCAGACGCGGTTGCGTGATCTGACGCCACAGTCCGGCAAAACTCTTCTTCTTGCCGGTCCGCATGAGCGGGATGGGCAGGATGCCCTGCTCGTGCAGGAAGGAGTGGTAATCATCCACTCGCTCGAAGGGCAGGTAGTCGGCTGTGGGGTTAGCCTGCAGAATCCTGCGCGACAGGACCTGGAAATCCGGAGTGATAACGCTGGTCTCAGGGTCGAGGAACAGGCGTTCTTGAAGCGGCACGCGCCGCAGCACAAAGGGTGAAAGCTCGAGCTGCTCGCCGCTGGGACGCACGGCCAGACGCACACCCATGGCCGTGACCTCCTCGTGCCCGGCGATGCCGATGGCCGCCCAGGCCACGCGCTGGCGCAGCTGGCCGATGATGGAGCGGTCGTTCTGGCCCGATGCCACATTCATGGATATGTACTGCTGGTGGCAGAGGATCACGGTCTGGATGGCGTCGAGGAGCGTGGTCTTACCCACGCCGTTATTGCCGGACAAGACTGTCAGGCGTCCGTGCAGGGGAATCAAGCTGCAAGGGAAGAGCTGATACCCAACCAGGAGCAGCTCCCGGGCCCAGATCGGATCAGGGCTGAAAAAGGGCAGGTTCATTCATCCTCCGCCGCGTCGTCGCTGTCATCGTTTTCCGGTTCGGTCTCGAACCCGGCCCACAGGGTTTTGACCACGCCAAGCAGGTCGGTCGCCTCGCTGCCTTGATGCAGGAGGGCGTTGCGGCTCACTTCCAGAAAACGCTGCAGGCCCGGCAGGCGGTAGACCAGAAGATCCCGCCACTCCGCCCGCACCGACGGACGGAGCTCCACGAATCGGTAGCGAGCCAGCTCGTTCAGGAAGGTGCGGATGGCGTCGATCATCCTGTCGCGGTTCTGCTCCGTCTCGACCCGCTGCCGGCCGCGCCCGCGCACGGGCAGAAAGACCGGGACCAGCATGTTGAAATCGAAGTTCGAGAGAATCCGCCCCGCCAGGTCGGCGGCCGGGACCGACTCCTGGCCGTCCACCCCTTCGGTCACGAAATGCCAGGCCAAGAAGATGCCCAGGAAGGTCGCCCCGCGGCTGAGTCGTTCGGCCTTGACCATCCCCGAGTCGGGCTTGAGATAGAAGAAACTTTCCCCGCCCAGGTCGCTGCGGCACAGCCTGTATCCCAGGAAAGCAAAGAAATCCTCCCAGTCCGACTGGTTGCGGTCCAAAAAGCGGAACTCGGGCCCCATGAAGGGGTCGATATGCTCTCCGCGCTGCAGGCTGTGGATGATGCGCCGGGACAGGGCCGGAGATGCGAACAGAACGTTGCCGTCGCCCTCGTCGGGCATGAGATCTTGAATCGGGACGTCAGACATGGGGCGTGTCCAGGATGACGGGTTGCATGAGAGTGGGCCCGAGAGCTTCCCACGGGGCATCGGCGGCACGAACCAGGACGGAGGGCGTCCAGACCGGCATGTCATTCAGGAGGTACCACAGGGCCAGGATTTCGGCATCGGGATCGGCCTCGTCCGGAGCCAGGAGGCTTCGAATCCACGCGGCAAGGGGCCTGGGCGAGAAAGGGGTGGAACTCCATTGCCTGCGCGCCTCGTCAAGAAACTCGCCGCGCCACGGCGCCTGGATGTTCCTGACCGGCTCGGGCACGAAGGCGGACAGTGCCGCCAACGCCGCCGGATCGAGGGTGACAGGGGCTTGGTTCTGGGAAGCGCCAAACTCGAGGCTAATGGCGCACGGACGGTTTTGTCCGACCACGGGCATGGTCAGGGGCTCGCGCAGGGCCAAGCGCAGCAGGTCGAGCTGCAGCCGACCCAAAGCGTCGCGGCGGGACAGAGAACCCACGAAAGACTGGTAGGAGACGCACTGCCGGACGAACCGGATGAGGTTTGCGAGCATGCGCTCGATGCGATGGCGCATCCCCTCCAGAAAATCCAGAGCCCGTCCGATGGCGGTGCGTAGCTCGGGCTGGGAAAAACGGTCATGGCATTCCGAGAGCGCAGCCATGAGCGGCATGTAGGCAGAGCCGTCCTGGACCGCGTCAAGCAGCTCGTCCAGATACTCGCGCCCCTTACGCACCGCGGCCAGGGCCTCCGCGAAGGCCTGTTCGTCCTGCCCACTGCCAAGGCGCTTGGCGGTCTGCTCCTGATCAAGGAGCCCCTCTTCTATGGACAGGAGCTTGTACTCGATCTTTTCTCGAATGGTGCCATGAAAAAAATGGGTCAGCCACTTGGCAAGTTCAGCCGGATCACCCAGCGTCATCTCCTGGCGCAGCGAAGAATGCGCCTGATTCAGGAGTGTGCACAGATCCTCGCTACCAAAGTCGGCATCTTCCAAGAGGTCCCGGGCAAGACTGCGCCCAAGCCGGGTCAGGCAGTACTCCTGCGCCCGCGAATCCGTCACTGAAGTGCGCACCATTCTGAAGCGCACCAGCCGGTCAATGACCTGCGCCGGCTGGGAGACGTCATCCTCCATGCCAAGCTGAACGGCGGCATGGGAAAGCTGCTGACGCAGCTCACGGTCGGAAATTCTCGCCGCCTCCGTGGCCAGCTCGCGAAAATACAGCCAGCCGACGAAAAGCAGGTCCTGCTTGGAAAGCTCGAGGCCGCGCGGAAAGCGGTTGGCGAGGCTACTCAGTTTAAAGATGATGTCCTGCTGCTGCATGCCGACAGGAGATATACGGATTGCCGCTCAGGGTCCAGAACGTCTCATCCTGATGGAGGCCATATTACAAGAATTGAGATTTTTTTATTGTCGCTGCATGACAGACTTTAAATTATCTCAATGAATTCAAATTAATGCAATATTTACAAACAACAATAGTGATATATTTTTTCAAAACCTCAGTGTATTGGTTCGACGATACACGCTTCCATATATTTTACCAAATCATGATAATTATAACGAACATTTCTCCCAAATTTTATATATACAGGAGGCTTTTTCAGATACCTCCACTGCTGGAGAGTTTTGACACTGATCGATAAAAAATCAGCAGCTTCTTTTTCACAGAACAACTTTACTTCATTATTGAACATTACTACAACTCCATATTGATTAAACGAATTGTTTAATATGCCATAAATTACATTTTAGGACAAAACGTAAAACTATTTTTTTTGCCCTCAGGTTCCTGAATATTATTGCATAAATTAAAATCATATTCATTTGAAATAGGCATTTCAAAATTTTTTACATATTTATTGTCAATATTTATAAAATTTATATAATACTCACTATTAACATTATAAAAATCATATATTATATCGGATAAAATTTTATTTTTTATATTCATATCGTAAATATAGTATATAATTTTACTCATTATTGCCCGAAATTCTTCCAAATAATCACAATTATACAATTCTAAATATTTGTAATCTTCTTTATATTTTTCAAAAACATCACCACAGAATCCATCTGGACAACAATTGTTTAAATCATTGTTCTTACTGCAATTCGAAATTTGCGACCTGTGATTCACCCTTTTTTCTTCTTTGTTAATTTTTTTGACAATTGTATGAATTTCTAAATATTTATAAAATAGTGTATTAAGGTACGCATCAGCTCTACCAACATAAGAATCTTTAGATCTTTTTGACAAAAAATTACGGGAACAGTTTGCGATCCACTCCGAGTCAATAATTTCCTGTTTTGAATTAGAATAATCTTTATTTTTTACAGCAAATCGTTTCATATTATAATTTGAACGCTTTTCACAAACACTCTCGAATCTTTCAAATGCTTCATTAGCGGCTCTTTCGTCCGGATAGCGGACTAAATCAGCATCAGTACGCCATTCTTCTTCAATTATTCTGTCAAATACTCGATTTTCTAAGTACAAAGATCCTTTGAGGCGAATATTATAACCCCCATCTGGATTTTTAATACTGATATAATTCTTTCCTGTCCGCACAACTTCATAATCAAAACTTTCGACATAACCGACCATTGATGACCGATTAGTCACTTCACCTTCCTTAATACCATTGATCACTATGTCGTGAATTATGCCTCTCTGGTCTGGTTCAAATTCAAAACCTTCTCGCTGCCGAGACTTATTAACATAAACGCGTGGTCCTGGCTGTAAAAGTCTGGCCCGCATGGGATCATTAGGATCCGCCCAACCATACTTATGATTGAGGAAATCCTGCATAGTCCCAAATGTCCGTTCCCAACGAGGAGGAGCGGGGTTGAAGCATTTCCCTGTTTCCAAGTCTACGCGAGCGATAAGCATATGAACGTGAACACCTCCATCAAAGTCACGGTGCAAAATTTCACAGTGGCAAAATCTGTTTATTTCCATTCCTGCGAACGCAATAAGCCGCCACAGACACATTGCCTGAAGTATTTGTTGCTCCGTCGGCTTGTCAGTTACGGCCCAGGCGACTACGCCACTTGTGTAAACGTTCGTGTTTGTCAGCGAATTTGCAACTTTGGCGACAAGGTTTGGCGAACCGTACAAAACAGAAACCTCTTTTCTTTTCTCACCAGTCCAGTCATAATCACCCATAAGATAATCAGCTGCTTTCTGCGCATCCCCACGGCCTTTATTCAAATACTTTATAAGCATAGTTTTTCTACTCATTATACGCTGCAAGTCTGTGAACCAACTCGCTAAGCGTTTGGTCGAATGCAACGAGCGTGAACACCACGGGCACAATATCTTCCTCTGTTTTGTACTTGGTCACCCAATTGGCAAGTTGGCTCAATCTGTTACTCATCTTGGCAACTTCAAGCATCAACTCACGGTTTACTTGCGGAGCAGGCCGTTCGGGAGCTTTGGGTTCTTCCTCCGGAACCTCCACTTCAACCCCATATTCAAAAAGAACTTTTCTGATCAAAGTCGCAACGTTCGTACTCTTTAATTTTGCAGCAGCTGTAATCATAGCTTTTTCATCGCGGCTGACCTTAAAGGAAATCTCTTCAGTCCGCTTTTCATCTCTACGCCGCGTCGGAACATGTACAGTCATCACTATTCTCCTCTCTTTTGTCTTGAAAAAATTACAAAAACACAACAAAATTTTAGCTTGCTCAAACATAAAAAATTAATTAAATAATAATATACTTTTGTTAATTTTATAGATCGAAAAAAGGCAATAAAAACCCTCATATCAAATATAATACTCGATATTATTCATATATAGACATGATATATATGAATAATATACATCATGACAGACAAATAAATTCTTACAAGAGAAAATTTACATAGGCTTCCTCACTCTTAAGAAAAAGTTCAACATCACAGAAATTCCCACTATAGCCCGCTCGAAAAAAAATGCAAGCAAAATTTTCGATCCAGCCTACTCAAATGTCCAAAAACGGAGCCTAGTCGTGTAATTTCTCTCTTCATTAAAGCTAGTTGTCGGAAAAGCTTTTTTTTTGCGAGCATCTTGCCCCTTTAGAAAAAACTGGCTTCATAAGAATCCCCGCAGAGCACGATCTGGAACTTTCTTTCTGACTCGCCCAGTTGCCGTCACCCACTCACAGAATAATTTCTTCCAAAACAGAACGCTTACAAGTGCCCAGGAAGCGATCGCGAAAACGAGTTACGGCACCCCGTGCACGACCACAACTACCGGCGGGAGCAAATGAATTATGGAGTTAGCCTATATTTTCGTTGTCTGCAGAACTGTCAGCAACCTAGTTGTCAGCGTGACGAACTCGAAAAGCCCAGGTGCCGGAGAATAGGATCATGGCAGGACTGACAGAATAAAAGTTTGGACCGTAAATGTTCGCGCATATCAAGAGCAAGGCTTCTCATTTCGGAAGATCGCAGGGCAACTCGGATATAGCCCATCCAGCGTCCTGCGCTCTATCTACGGGGAAGCACAATAAACAAGATCAACTTCACTTATCAGTCGCAGCATCCAGCCGATATTTACCTTCCTGTAACTTGGGTGTAGATTGTCCAATAGTGTGTGTAATTCATAATAGGCACAATGTGTGCAATAGCCTACAATCAAATCCCCAAATATCCTAAAGGAGACAACATGGAAGATTCTCTTAAGCAAGCAATCGAGATCGTAAAAGCCCAAGCATCTGTACGCAACATGAACGAGGACGAGATCACATCCATGATCAAAGCCTTGGCTGGCAGCATTCGTGGAGTCGCTGAAGGTGTTGCACCAGTTGTCGAAACCGAACCGGCTGTCGACCCCAAAAATGCCATCAGAGAGAAAAGTGTCATCTGCTGCGAGTGTGGAAAGTCATTCAAAGTTTTGACAAAGCGCCACCTGATAACCCACGGACTCACTCCCGAACAGTACAAGGAAAAATATGGCTACAAGAAGGGTACTTCTCTTGTAGCAAAATCTCTGGCCCGGAGCCGCCGGAAAACCATGCAGGACATGAAGTTGTGGGAAAAGCGTAAAAAGGCTCCCAAGGCCGAATGACAAGTAAATACAGGCCGGCCTTACATCTGCAATGGAGGTCGGCCTCTTGATTATTCTTTTCTTGAATATCTATTCGGGCTTCACCTTCGTTGAACCCAATCGCGCAAGGCAGCTATTTGAGCACGATTTTCCGCCCAGGACGAAGCAACCGTTTCATAACTTCCGAATATTGTCCGATTGAATGCGATGAATTTGCCAGCTATTTATTGAGAACCAAAGTCAACAACGCGAGCAACGACTTTACGGACCTGCTCATGCAGATCAAGTCTTGATTTTCTGCAATTATCCGAAATCATTACAGCTCCCCCCATGATTGCCGAAGCCAGTGGTATACTCCTCTCTCGTTGGCAACCGCCAAGGCCAAACGAGATCGAACCCAGGTTTTTCGACAAAGGTCTATCCATTTCATGCCGCCCCACCGCAACCAATATCCACAGATGCGAGAAATGCTTTCCTTTTTTTTTGAGACAATGCGAAAAAAGTCGCTTTCATCACCGTAAAACCAGTTTGAGCGCAGAGAATCGTTCTTTCAAGAATGCGCGTTCCGAGAACAGTCGAAATTCGGAGGCAATCATGACGAAAGAACTCATCGCATGTGGAAGATGTCAAGGAACAGGAACGCGAGACAGGGACGGAAGAGATCCGAAGTGCACCGTCTGTGGCGGTGTTGGGCAGATTTTCTTTCCTATCCCTTACACCGTCTGCGGTCGATGCAAAGGAGACGGAACTCGGGACCAGGACGGTCGAGATCCGGTTTGTCCGGTCTGCCATGGTGCAGGTGTTGTTTTCTGGGGAAGCATCAGGGAATTCTAACAATAAAAGACTTGCGAGAATCTTATGAACATCACTACCGAAAAACCCTACCGGATCTACGCCGAAGTTCTAGAGCAGGAAGCGCTGCTCCAATTTGAAAGCGCGATGAACCAGCCCTTCACTATCCGCGGAGCGCTGATGCCCGATGCGCACACTGGATACTCTCTCCCGATCGGCGCCGTTGTGGCCACAGAAGGGGTGATTGTGCCAGCTTGGGTGGGATATGATATCGGATGCGGTATGTGCGCTTTGCCAACAAACCATAGCGCGGATGAAATTCGTGCCCAAGGGCGCGAGATTTTCGAAAGGATCTACAAGGCTGTACCTGTAGGTTTTGCCCACAATACCAAAGAAACTGCGTGGCCTGAAGCCGATGGCTTGCCTTGTAGCAACCAGATGCAGGAGATTTTTGCAAGAAACGGACTCAAGCAGCTTGGAAGCCTCGGTGGTGGCAACCATTTCGTCGAGATAGGCGAAGACGAAACTGGCAAAGTGTGGCTTGTGCTGCATTCCGGCAGCAGGGGCATTGGTCATGCCACCGCCTCACATTACATGCGTCTGGCAAGTGAAGGAAACAAGGCCAAAGAAGGACACTTTGCCTTGTCAGTCTCAAGCGAAGCTGGAAAGAATTACATAGACGACTTGGCCTTTTGCCTAGAATTTGCGCTGGCTAATCGCCGCGAAATGATGAGACGGATTCTCGACATTATTGATTCTGTCGTACCAGGTGTATCCCCGGCGGATTGGTCGCAGCTCATCAATCGAAACCATAATCACGCAGAACTGAAAGATGGAATGTGGATTCATCGTAAGGGAGCAACCCATGCCGAAGCCGGCATGCTGGGCGTGATACCGGGCAACATGAGGGACGGCAGTTTTATCGTTCGCGGAAAGGGAAATCCGGAAGCCCTGTGGTCCAGCTCTCATGGCGCGGGCCGGGTTCTTGGCCGCAAGCAGGCTAAGAATACCTTGGATGTGCAGCAATTTGCCGAAACCATGAATGGCGTTATCGCCAAAGTGTCCAAGGATACTCTCGATGAATCACCGTTTGCCTACAAGTCGATTTTCGAGGTGATGCGGCAGCAAGAAAACATGGTTGAGACTGTAGCCCGCGTACGTCCGATCATCAATATTAAGGGCTAAATGTAGCCAAATATAGCGAAGCAAAATATACTATCATTACAAGTGAGTCATAATTTATGTGTGCAGAAAGCGAAACCACGATACGCGGTAAATACGTCAACATCTTTTTAGGATACTGTGGTTGCAGGATTTCAATTGAAGAATACGAATTCTCTTGTTTCAGCACCGCAGAAGAACGAAAAGAATACGTTGATTTTATGTGTCAATTTGATAAGGAAGAAATCATTAATATGATTCTGGATTTGGTCAAGAATGCGGAAGAGAGATAGCTGACATGAATTACCTGATGTTTATCCAGCTCATCATAGGCGTGCCATGCGCGCGCTGATCCAACGAGTCCATTCAGCAACTGCGTCTGATAGCAATAGCCAACTCGTCTCCATCGGAGCCGGGCTGGCTATTTTTCTAGGAGTTGGAAAAGGAGACAACAAGGAGGACGCAAAGCATCTTGCCACTCAAATTGCCCACATCAGAATCTTCGATGGTCCGGGCGGAAAATTTGATCGTGTAGCCTTCCCCTAAAACCGAGCCATTGATAAATAGAGATTTCTGGTAAAGATTGCCTCACGGAGGGCAAGATGAAGAAGTCTCGATTTTCGGA